>NZ_DLGY01000049.1:0-57121 GCF_002482945.1 Flavobacterium sp. UBA7682 | reverse complement strand
ATAATGAATAACGTGTTTCATTTCGGGGATATCTAAACCTCGTGCTGCCAAATCAGTAGTAACCAAGTAACTCACACTTCCGTTTCTGAACTGAATTAAAGCACGTTCACGTTCATCTTGATCCATTCCGCCGTGATAATACGTAGCGTAAATTCCTTTTTCGTTTAAAGCATCACTAATGCGTTCGGCCGCATCACGGTGATTACAGAAAATCAAAGCCGATTGCGATTTTAAAGAACAAATCAAATTGAACAAACTGCCAATCTTGTCTTTCTCTTTCGAAACTACCATTTTCATCGAAAGATTAACTTTCTCTTCTTCAGATGGAATAAAATCTAAAACGGTTGGGTGAACTACTTTCGTATACTTAGGAATTTCAATACCAGAAGTGGCTGAAACCAATACGCGTTTGTTCAATTTTGATAACCGACTGATGATAAAAGACATTTGCTCATGAAAACCTAATTGTAATGATTTGTCAAACTCGTCTAAAACCAAAGTCTGAATTCGATCCACTTTAAAAGTGCCTCTGTCAATATGATCGGCAATTCGTCCCGGAGTTCCAATTAAAACCGCGGGTGGATTCGATAAATTTTTGATTTCGGTTTCGATGGAATGACCGCCGTAACACACATTGACTTTATAAGCCGTGCCCATCTTTTTCCAAACTTGCTCAATCTGCAATCCTAATTCACGTGAAGGCACTAAAATCAAGCATTGCACGCCTGCGACTTGCTCGTCTAACAATTCGAAAATTGGCAATAAAAAAGCGAGTGTTTTACCGGAACCTGTTGGCGAAAGCAATAAAACATCGCGGTCGCTTACAATGGTTTCTTGGGCAGCAAGTTGCATTTCATTTAAGCTGTCAATGCCTAAATTCAAAAGTATATTATTGGAATGATGGTGATTTGTCATTCGGCAAAGGTAACAATAAGTGGTCAGTGTTCAGTATTTAGTGATCAGTTAAAAGTACTGACTGATTACTAAATACTATTTCAAAAGCTTTTTCTCATTTTCGAATGTTGTTAAGTACTCTGGGTTCATAGTATTCAACATAAAAACTGAACACTGAACACTGACCACTGAACATTATTTCAAAAGTTTCTCTTCTTCAAACAACAATTTAATATTCTCATACGAGTTTTTCAATGCTTCTTTAATCTGCTCCGGATTGAGCCAAGCGACTTTTTCGATGCCTTCGTTGGCTTGAGGTTTTGGTGTGCCTTCGAAATTGGTTCGCATTTCGAACCAATGGGTGATTTTTAGTTTGTATTTACCATTGCGTTTGAAAACGTGATACGTTTTTTGGAGTTTGTGGCTAATTTTTAAATTAGTGACTCCGGTTTCTTCTTCGACTTCGCGGGTTGCAGTATCTTCAATTTCTTCGCCTTTTTCGATTCCACCCTTGGGCAAATCCCATTTTCCGTTTCTAAAAATGAACAAAACGTCTCCGGCTTTGTTGTAAACCAATCCGCCACCGGCTTTACAAACCGGAATTTTTTCTTTCACTTTTTTGAGTATCGCCTTTTCATCAGGATAATACAAATAAGCTTTCTGAATTTTGTTCTGGAACATTTTGATGATGACTTGCTCAATATCAACACTTTCCAATAAGAACAATTGAAAATCGGTTTCTTTGGCGACTTCGTTGGTTAAAAAAAGTGGTTTATCGTTGACAAAAACTTTATACATTTGTATTATGATTTTTAATAAAGACACAGCCGAAAAAACAGCCGAATTGCTTTTACAAATAAATGCAATTAAATTGAATCCTAAAAATCCTTTTACATGGGCTTCAGGATGGCACTCTCCAATTTACTGCGACAACCGATTAATCCTATCGTTCCCGGCGATAAGAAATTTTGTACGCGAAGAATTTTCTAAGCATATTGAGAAAGAATTTGGTAAACCCGACGTCATTGCCGGAGTAGCCACCGGAGCCATAGGTATCGGGATGCTCGTAGCCGAATACATGGGATTGCCTTTTGTATACGTTCGTCCGGAACCTAAAAAACACGGTAGACAAAACCAAGTAGAAGGCTTTCTGCAAAGCGGTCAGAACGTAGTTGTTGTGGAAGATTTAATCAGTACAGGAAACAGCAGTTTGTTGGCTGTAGAAGCTTTAAAAGAAGCCGGTGCACACGTAAAAGGTATGGTGGCCATCTTCACTTATGGTTTTGATGTAGCGGTAGAAAATTTCAAAAATGCCAACGTTGAGTTAAATACCTTAGCCGATTACGAACATTTATTACATTTGGCCGTTGCCAAAAATTATATCACCGAAAAAGAATTATCCACTTTACAAGAATGGCGTAAGAATCCGTCGACTTGGAATGTGTAAATTTGATAATAGATAATAGACGTTTAGAAAATAGACTTTTCATTTTTTTCTCTAGGCCTATTATCTCTCATCTTTCAAAATAAAACAAAAAAATATGAATTTAGAGAGCCCAAAAGTTACGGTAGAAAAATCAGCCGAATATTTATTCAACGCTTTATCGGATGTGAAAAACTTCGAGAAACTAATGCCGGAAAATATTGCTAAGTTTGAAGTATTGGGTGACGATATTTTCAATTTTGGTTTAAAAGGCATGCCCGAAATCAAATTGAGATTAAAAGAAGGCGTGCCGCATTCTAAAGTAAATCTTGCCGCAGCCAGCGATAAATTACCGTTTACTTTGACTGCTAATCTCGATAGTATTTCGGAAACTTCAACAGGCGTTCAATTGCATTTTGAAGGCGATTTCAATCCCATGATGGCGATGATGATTAAAGGTCCGATTTCAAAGTTTATTGAGACTTTGGCGGAGAATATGCATAAGTTGTAAAAAATTACGAATAACCAAATAATAAAAAAAGCTACTTTTCAGTAGCTTTTTTTTGTGTTCTGTCATTTCGACCAAAGGGAGAAATCACAATCCCTGAAAAAAAATTATTTAACTGTCGTTAATCTTTTATCCACAACACGCTCCATATAATCTTGTACATTTGATATTAAGAGGAGAATGTCCGGTGGACATTCGGCATTTCTTGTTTGTTATTTAACTGTCGTTAGTCGCTTATCCACGACACGTTCCATGTAGTCCTGAACAAACGCCTTACATCTTAACTCAATCGCATTCATTTCGGCATTGCGCTGTCCAATTAAGTTCTTCGCCATTCCCCTATCGTCTTTATCATAAAAACCAACCGCTTTGGTTCCGTCAAACGTGCAAATATAATTACCGCTCATAAATTGGTACACATTCGCGCCGTATTTTATCACAAACGGTGGAACGGTCTTTTCATTAATCAAACTTCTGCCCCAACTCCTGAAAGGTTTTTGGTAGCCAATCATGTCTAATAAAGTTGGGTAAATATCGATTTGTTGCGCTAAATCATTGTTGACACCAACGTATTTTTTATTCGCCGAATAAAACAAAATCGGAACTGTATTTCGGTTGAATTCCTTTCGGTATTCGTCATAAGCGATGGTATTGCCATGGTCGGCAACCAAAACAAAAATTGTGTTGTTGTACCAAGGTTGTTTTTTCGCTTCCGCAAAGAAACGCTTCAAAGCAAAATCGGTATACCCTATACATTCGTTTATTTTTACTTTTCCTTTCGGAAATTTGCCCTCATATTTTTCGGGAACTTTATACGGTTCATGGGAAGACACCGAGAACATTGTCGCCATAAAAGGCTGTTTCTTCTGCGTTAGTGTCTTATTGAAATACTGGAAAAAAGGTTCGTCCCAAATACCCCAAACACCATCAAAATCGGCATCATTATTATATTCCGTCTTACCATAATAATGGTCGTAACCCAGTATATTTCCGAAACCTAAAAATCCCATCGAACCATTTGGCGCACCGTGAAAAAAGGAAGTGTCGTAACCTTCGCTTTCTAACGTAGAAACCAAAGATTCTATTTTTTGCTTGGGATAAGGAGAAGACGTAAACGCATTTTTAAAAGAAGGAACACCGGCAATGATCGAAGAAACACCGTGAATGGATTTCCAGCCGTTGGCATGCGCATTAGTAAAAATTAAACTATGTTGCGCCAAAGAATCCACAAATGGTGTATAACCCACATAATCCGGAATTTTAGTGCCTTTGTTGAAAGCACCGCTGTATTCTCGACCAAAACTTTCGAGGATAAAAATCACGATATTCGGTTTGGTTGACGGATTATTTTTGTACTGTTTTATGGGTACTAATAAACTATCCACTTGTGCTTTGGAAACAAAATTGACTTTCTTAAATGTATTGGCATTCCAAGTCCGAATAATCGCAAAAGGCGTATTCAAAACCACATCGGCTTGACCGGCATTTTGTACATAACGATTGGCATCCAATAAGTTAATTGGTCGCGTACTTTTCTTAAAATCGCCTCTGATTCCGCCAATACAAAGTGTTGTAATCAAAAGGAAACTAGCTATAGAAGCACCAAAATATTTGGCCGTTGGTTTTTCGGTGACTTGTTTTATTTTAGTTGTTCTATAGAGTAAAATCCAAATGTAAGCCAAGGCAAAAAACAACAAGAAGACATGCCAATAATTCAATAAGAAGTTAAAGAGTAAAGCCGTTTTGTTGCTCTCATTTTCCAGCGTATCTAACGAAGCTCTTGTACTTCTACTGAAAGTATAACGATAGTAAATAAAGTCAATAAAATTGGCGGAATACATCAATAGATTGGTTACAAAATAAAGATAGAACAATACTTTCTGATACGCTTTTTTGGTATTAATTATCGCCGGAAAAACGGAGGCAATAATAAACAACGCATTGGTATACAAAATCGTAGTGGTATCAAACGCCAAACCGTGGTAACAAAGCTTTAGCAATTCGAAAACACCATCAATTTCAATTAAACTTTGATTGTAAACGTAAAATAGGATTCGGGCAATAAAATAAAAGCCGTAAGCCAGTAATAATCTAATGGCCATTACTTTGTATTCGGCTATTCTAGGGAATTTTTTCATGTTGGAAATAAAAACAAACGATGCAAAACTACAGAATTCGATAGTAGGAGCCGCTATATTTTAAATTATTATTGTGTTTAATTACAATAATCCTTAATTTGCATCAAATTAACGACCAAAATGACTAACATCACACGCCTTTTTGATTTTGCTTACTACCAACTCGAAAAGAACAATATGCCCAATTGCCTCGTAACTAAATATGATGGTCAATGGGTTTCTACTTCTACGAAAGAATATGTCGATAAAGCCAATGCGATTTCCAGAGCTTTGTTGCGATTGAACATTCAAAAAAATGACAAAATAGCCATCATTTCCTCTAGTAATAGAACCGAATGGAACATTATGGATGTTGGTGTTTTACAAATTGGTGCCCAAACCGTTCCGATTTATCCAACCATTTCAGCTGAAGATTATGCTTATATATTAAATCATTCAGAATCAACTTATTGTTTTGTTTCAGATGAAGTGGTATATCAAAAATTAATGTCGGTTAAAGCCGAAATTCCATTGCTTCAAGAAATCTATTCATTCAAAGAAATTGAAGGTTGTAAAAACTGGAAAACGTTATTGGAACTTGGCGAAGACCAAAGTAACCAAGACGTAGTCGAAGACCGAAAAAACAATGTAAAACCGGAAGAATTAGCAACCATCATTTATACTTCCGGAACCACCGGAAAACCAAAAGGTGTAATGTTATCACACAACAATATCGTTTCCAATGTTTTAGACAGTTCGCCTCGCATTCCATTTGAAGAAGGAACTAGTGTAGCGTTGAGTTTTCTACCGATTTGTCACATTTTTGAACGGGTAATTTTATACATCTATCAATATTATTCAGTTTCCATTTACTTCGCAGAATCGATTGAAAAATTATCTGATAATATTAAAGAAGTAAAACCAACGGTGTTTTCAGTTGTGCCAAGGTTGCTCGAAAAAGTATACGATAAAATTATTGCTAAAGGAGACGATTTAAGTGGTATTAAGAAGAAACTATTCTTTTGGGCGATTGACTTAGGCTTGCGTTACGAACCTTATGGCGCCAATGGTTTTTGGTATGAATTCCAATTAAAAATTGCGCGTAAATTGATTTTCAGCAAATGGCAAGAAGGTTTGGGTGGCAACTTGAACGTTATGGTTTCAGGAAGTGCTGCATTACAACACCGCTTAATCAGAGTCTTTGCTGCGGCAGGAATGCCGGTCATGGAAGGCTACGGTTTGACCGAAACTTCTCCGGTAATTGCCGTTAATGACCAACGAAATGGTGGTTTTAAAGTCGGAACTGTTGGACGTGTCATCAACAATGTAGAAGTCAAAATTGCCGCTGACGGTGAAATCCTTTGCAAAGGACCAAATGTAATGATGGGTTACTATAAAGACCAAAAACTAACGGATGAAGTTATTATTGACGGTTATTTCCACACCGGCGACATTGGCGAAGTCGATGTAAATGGTTTCCTGAAAATTACTGATCGTAAAAAAGAAATGTTCAAAACTTCCGGTGGAAAATACATTGCACCACAATTGATTGAAAATGCCATGAAACAATCTTTATTCATTGAACAAATCATGGTCATAGGTGATGGCGAAAAAATGCCGGCGGCTTTTATACAACCGAGTTTTGATTTTATTAAGGAATGGGCCAAAAGAAAGAATTTGAATGTTGGAACAACAAATTCAGAAATTGCTGCAAATCCTGACGTGGTTGCTCGAATTGAAAAAGAAGTAGAAAAAATCAATGAAAAATTTGGCAATTGGGAAAAGATAAAACGTTTTGAATTAACGCCGGATGTTTGGTCAATTGATGGCGGGCACCTTACGCCTACACTCAAATTAAAGCGTAAAATTGTACTGGAGAAATACAGAAATTTGTATCAAAAAATATACAACTAACTTAACCCAAGGCGAAGCCGAATTGTATGGAGCGCAGCGGAATAAATTCTTTCAACCATGAAATCGAAGATTCAGGAATACCAAAAAAACAATATTAAAACATGAATAAAATAAAAATATTATTCAGCGTACTGTTAACTGTTTTTTTATTTTCAGGTTGTAAAGAAAGTAAACCCGAGAATACTATAAAGGATAATTACCTCGATTTCTCCAAAAGAGACGACCAAGCTACCGGTGGTATCAAAATGATTCCCATCTCTACTCCTATTGGCAAATTCAATGTTTGGACTAAAAGAGTGGGTAACAATCCAAAAATAAAAGTGCTTTTATTACACGGCGGACCGGGCGGAACACATGAGTTTTTTGAAAGTTTTGACGGCTATTTTCCACAAGAAAGTATTGAATATATTTATTATGACCAATTAGGTTCATACTACAGCGACCAGCCTAACAATAACCAACTTTGGACTACCGAACGCTTTGTGGAAGAAGTAGAACAAGTCCGTAAAGCCTTGAAACTGGACAATACCAACTTCTATTTATTGGGGCAATCTTGGGGCGGAATCTTAGCGATGGAATATGCTTTGAAATATCAAAAAAACTTAAAAGGTCTAATCATTTCTAATATGATGGCAAGCGCTCCGGCCTATAATAAATATGCTGAAGAAGTATTGGGACCAAAATTAGATCCAAAAGTATTTGCCCAAATCAAAGAATTTGAAAAAAACAAAGACTACACCAATCCGAAATACACCGAACTTTTGTTTAAGTATTACTATACGGAACATATCTTAAGAATGCCAATTGACAAATGGCCGGAATCCATCAACAGAGCTTTTAAACATTTGAATCCGAATGTGTATGTTTATATGCAAGGACCAAGTGAGTTTGGCATCACCGGAGACGCCACTTTAAAAGATTGGGACATTACTTCTAAATTGAAAACATTAACCGTTCCGACTTTAGCGATTGGTGCAAAATATGATACTATGGATCCAAAACATATGGAATGGATTTCCAATGAAGTCCAAAACGGACGATTCTTATATTGTCCGAACGGTAGCCATTGCTCGCAATATGACGATCAAAAACATTACTTTCCCGGTGTAATTCAGTTTTTAAAAGACGTTGACAGCGGTCATTTTAAAAAGAAATAAACCCTTAAAAATCAAAACGTTATTAACAATTCAACTTATTAAATAGTTAATAATTAAGCATTTACTAAAACCGTACCTATTCCATATATTGATAATTTTATTGGACTAACCAATAACTATTAATTATGAATACAAAAAACTTTATTGTTGGAGGTATCGTTGGCGGTATCGTTAATTTTCTTTTAGGCTGGGTCATTTATGGCATGTTACTAAAGGACCTTTTTCCCGCTCCCGAAGGAGCAACCGAAAATTTAGCTTTCATCGGATATGGCAGCTTGGCTTTCGGATTTTTGTTGTCTTTTATTTTGGCGCAAGGCGAAAGCGTAACCAAATGTGTTCCCGGAATCAAACTAGCATCGATTGTTGGACTGTTTGTAGCACTGTATTTTAATTTCTTTCAAAATATGTATAGTGCTAGCATGGATGCAAAACAAGTTGCAATTGACACCTTAGCCTCAGTTGTTATAGCAGGTTTTATGGGAGCTTGCATAGCCGTAGTCAATGGAAAAATGAAGTAAGTATTTAATTTTCATAATACAAAACGCCCGACAGTAATTTATCGGGTGTTTTTTTTATTAAAAAAACTTAAAAGATATAAAATACTGCAATTCAAATAATTAAACTTTATTTCAATCTGTGAATTATGCAATTTAAATATATTTTCATGCAATAGTTATTGTCTATAATTAAACAAAATTTGCAGGTAGAAATTTAACAATGTTTAATTATGAATCTTAAACGAATTTTTGGAGCTATACTCACTTTACTTGGAATCGCCAGTCTTATTTTTGCTGCGCAAACATTTCTTTCTGCCAGCGGAACTGAACGAGATATCAAATCGCTAATTATTTATGGCGTATTGGGGTTGATTTTTTTTGTTTCCGGTATAAGTTTGGTAAAAACTACAAAAGACGAGTCTTAAAGAAAGTTAATACATAATTGGTCTTAGGTAAGTAAATACAAAAAAAACATTTGTCTGATTAATTGAGGCTACCCATTTTAAATAGACTACCTTTAACGTATATTATTTCATGATTACAACATTTTGTGGAATTTTTATTTAACAAATATTTATACGAAAATCATGGAAATCATAGAACTCGAAAAATCGAAATCACACATTATTGTTGAAATCATTCAATACATACCAAATGCAGTAGTGAGTAAAACCATCATCCGAAAAACTACAGGTAACATTACAGCATCTTCATTTGATGCAGGAGAAGAACTTCAGGAAAAAACATCACCGTATGATAATTATATACAAATTATTGACGGTGCTGCAGAAATTACGATAAAAGACCTTATGCACAGACTTACTTTGGGCGAAGGAATCATTATTCCGGCACATGCCCGACATAGTTTTAACGCCAACGAACAATTTAAAATGATCTCAACCATTATTAAAAGCGGTTATGAAGATTAGAGAATAAGTTTTATTTAGCACATAAAGCATCATTTTTATTAAGCATAACCTCAGTTAATGTTCCAGTACAGGAAAAGTACTTTAAAAAACTGACCGCTGAAAATGAAGCTATACATCAAATATATGGTCAGTTTGCGTTGCAAAATGTTAGTCAAAGAGGAATTGAAAAATCTAAGACTTCACTTTACAACTGTTGAGCTTGGTGTCGTCGAAATCATGGAAGACATCACCAATGAAAAACGCGAAAAATTAAAAGCGGCACTATTAGAATCCGGGCTCGAATTGATGGATGACAAAAAAGCGATGCTTATCGAAAAGATAAAAATTGTCATCACCGAAATGATTCACTACAACGAAGAACTACCCAAAGTAAATTACTCCGAATACATCAGCAAAATAATGGGTTACGATTACACCTATTTGGCTAATATATTCTCCGAAGTAAAAGGAATTACCATAGAACACTATATCATTGCACACAAAATCGAAAAAGTAAAAGAACTGCTGCTCTACGATGAACTCAATCTTACCGAGATATCCTATCGCATGAACTATAGTAGTGTTTCCCATTTATCTACTCAGTTTAAAAAAGTTACCGGATTAACACCAACCTTCTTTAAAAACCTAAAAGACAAAAAACGGACTCCGCTTGACGATGTGTGAATTATGTCATTTATTTCAAACATTATACAATTCATTTCTATTTTAAAAGTACATCTTTGAACAACTGTTTAAACAACGTACTTTGAAACTCTACATTAAATATATGGTCAGCAATCGTTGCAAAATGATGGTGAAAGACGAACTGAAAAAATTAGGGCTTCATTTCATTATCGTTGATTTGGGCGTGGTTGAAATCATGGAAAATATCTCTGATGAGACAAGAAACTTATTAAAAGTCAATTTATTTGAATCAGGATTAGAATTAATGGATGACAAAAGAGCCATCCTTATTGAAAAAGTAAAAAATGTCATTATTGAAATGATTCACCATTCCGAAGAACCAATCAAAGTTACCTTTTCGGAATATTTGAGTGATAAACTGAATCAGAATTACACCTATTTAGCGAACCTGTTTTCCGAAGTACAAGGAATGACCATTGAGCAATTCATGATTTTGCACAAAGTGGAACGCATCAAGGAATTAATTATCTACGATGAACTCAACATCACCGAAATTGCTTGGAAAATGAATTACAGCAGTGTAGCACATTTATCAACCCAATTCAAAAAAGTAACCGGATTATCACCATCACATTTCAAACTATTAAAAGACAAAAGACGCAACCCGATTGAAGAATTGGGTATTTAATCTTAATATAAAAGCACATGAGCCAAATCCAAAAAGCAGAAGATAAAAACAGCAAAGACAACGATTTGTTTTCTGATTTGTTTGAAAATAGCCCAATCAGCATGGTTTTTATTGACAATAAAACTTCTAAATTTCAATATATCAATAAATCATTTCTGAAATGCTTTGGCTATACTAAAAACGAAATTGTGGGCAAAACCTCTACCGAACTAGGCATTATTGATGCTGAATTTCGAGCAAAAATGACCTTACAGTTGAAAAATGAGGAAGATATCAATAGCATTGAAATTATTTTGAAAAATAAAAAAGGAGAACCATTTTGGTTTTTAGCATCCAGTCAAGCTATGAAATACGAGGGCAATGATTGCGCTCTTATTTCTTTTATAAATATTACAAAACAAAAGAAAACCACTGCCAAATTAGTCGTTGCTAATAAAGAACTGGTTTTTCAGAACCAAGAAAAAGAAAAACGCGCTGCCGAATTAGTTAAGACGAATAAAGAACTCAACATTCAAAATGAAGAAAAAGAAAAACGCGATTTTGAAAACAAAGAGCTCGAAGCCTATAATTACTCCTTAAAATTGGCATCACATTATTCCTTAAGTTTAATAGAAGCGAGTCGAGATCCATTATTTACCATTAGCCCAAAAGGCAAAATTACTGACACCAATCAAGCTTCCGTTCGGGTAACCGGCGTTTCAAAAGAAAAACTGATTGGTTCTAACTTTTTCAATTATTTTACCGAGCCAAAGCAAGCCAAAAAAATATACGAAGAAGTTTTTAAAAAAGGATTCGTAATCGATTATCCTTTAGTAATTACTGATGGAGAATTGGTCCCTGTCTTGTTTAATGGTTCAGTATACAAAGACCAAAACGACAATGTGATTGGTGCCGTAGTCGTAGCTCGTGATATTACCGAACAAAAAAAGGCAGAAAAAGAATTAATCGAAGCCAAAATATTTGCAGAATCAGCTACTATAATAGCCAATGAAGCAGTCAAGTCAAAGCAACAATTCTTATCCAATATGAGCCACGAAATTCGAACACCAATGAATGCAATTATAGGATTTACCAAAGTCGTACTCAAAACAGAATTAACTGCCAAGCAAAAGGAATATCTCACCGCTATAAAAATGAGCGGCGATGCACTCATTGTACTTATCAACGACATCTTAGATTTAGCCAAAGTAGATGCCGGAAAAATGACTTTTGAAAAAACGCCATTCAAACTGAAATTGTCTATCAAAGCGATGCTGCATTTATTTGAAACCAAAATCCAAGAAAAAAACTTAAAATTAGTAACACATTACGACGCTTCAATTCCCGAAGTTTTAGTGGGTGATCCGGTTCGTTTGCACCAAATTATATTAAATTTAGTCAGTAACGCAGTAAAGTTTACCAGCGTTGGAAAAATCACCGTCAGCGCCAAATTGGTTTCCGAAACCGATGACGATGTCGCCATACAATTTTCGGTTACCGATACTGGTATTGGCATCAATGACATTAAAACTGAAACCATCTTTGAAAATTTCCAACAAGCCACCAGCGGAACTTCGAGAATATTTGGCGGTACCGGCTTAGGATTGGCAATTGTAAAACAATTGGTTCAAGCCCAAAACGGAACAATTGATGTAGAAAGTATTATTGGGAAAGGCTCTACTTTTAGCTTTGTCCTTTATTTTGACAAGACCAATATTGAAGATGTTTTAGAACCGGAAATTTCAGAAATTGATACCGAAATAAAAGACACCAAAATCTTAGTCGTTGAAGACATGGAGCTCAACCAACTCCTGATGAAAACAGTATTAGATGACTTTGGTTTTGAATGCGAAATTGCCGCTAACGGCAAAATTGCCATTGATAAACTGGAAAAAAATACTTATGATATTATTTTGATGGATCTGCAAATGCCCGAAATGAACGGTTTTGAAGCTACAGAATACATCCGAAAAAAATTAAAATTAACCCTTCCGATTATAGCTTTGACTGCCGATGTGACAACGGTAGATGTCGCCAAATGCAAAGCCGTCGGAATGAATGATTATATCTCAAAACCTGTTGACGAACGCTTGTTGTACAGCAAATTAATCAGTTTTATCAAAAAACCGATAGCCATAATCGAAAACAATACAGTCGGGAATAAACAAACCCAAATTATCAAATACGTCGATTTGAGTTATTTGACCAAACTTACCAAGGCGAACCCGAAATTAATGACCGAAATGATTAATGCATATATCAAACAAACACCACCATTGGTTTCTTTAATGAAACAAAGCTTAAAGGACAAAGATTGGGGATTATTAAAAGCAACCGCTCATAAAATGATTCCGTCTTTTGCCATCATGGGAATCAATCAGGAGTTTACGGAATTGGCCCAAAAAATTCAAGAGTATGCTGAAAAATTAGAACTTTCAATAGAATTGAATGATTTGGTGGAACAGCTTGAAAATGTTTGTAATCAATCGCTTATCGAATTAAAAAATGAATTGCTCAATATAAAAATATAAGTTATGAAAATTGAAAATAAAATCAAACTCTTTCTGGTTGATGATGATGCCGTATTCTTAAAATCAATGGAAATCCAATTCTTGGAGCATGCTGATTTTGAAATAGAAACCTATCCAACAGGCGAATTGTGCATTGAAAATTTAAATAGAAAACCCGATGTCGTTGTCTTAGACTATCATCTTGACGGTGTGGTAAAAAATGCAATCAACGGGATGCAAACCTTAGATAAAATCAAAGAAATCAATGGCGGAATTCCGGTGATTATGCTTTCCAGTCAAGATAGAATTGATGTGGCAGTAAGTTGTATGCATCACAAAGCATTTGATTATGTTGTAAAAAGCGAAACAGCTTTTGTTCGTTTGCAAAAAGTAATCTCCACGATTTTCAAATACCAAAAAATGGAGAAAGAACTCAGTTGGTATATGGACCGAATGTAAACCATACCCCATTGATAATGTGTGAATTATTAAAAAAAAGCTAACAATAATATAACAAACATACTACTCATTCCTTGCAACTTTGTATTAATAATATGGCTCATTAGCGGTATTATGTCTAATCAATACAGAGGTAATATGGCAGCTACAAGAAACAAAATCGGTATTTGGATGGATCATTCCATTGCTCATTTGATGGAACATTCTAACAATCCATTCGAAATTGAGACCATTGAATCCGATTTTACCCATCAGGAAAAAATCAAGAGCCTATTAAAAGGAACAGACCACTTGTACAACAAAGAGCAACAATTACAATCCAAGTATTACAAAAAACTGATGGCTGTAGTCAAAAAATATAAAGAAGTCGTCCTTTTTGGTCCAACAGATGCTAAGGAAGAACTCTTCAACGCTATTTCATCTGACAATCGTTTTGAAAACATTAATATCCAAGTCAAACAAACGGATAAAATGACTGCACAACAAAAACACAATTTCGTCAAAGAATTTTTTGCGAATAAATAATGGAAACTAAAAGCGAAAGGAAGATGAAGAACAGAGCGACAAATTTTTTAACAAAGGGTTTAAATTATCAAATAAAAGGCATGGTCGACAGCAATAGTTATAACGAAAAAGTGCTCTTGTGTGAAAAATCAATGGAGGAATTAAGAAAAATCTATTGGCACGAAAAAGAACTTTTAATAGTGATTCCGATGTTGATTAGTAATGCAACCACTTTCGAATTAGTCGAAATGTTAACGGTTCATCGCATCTATTTAAGAAAGCATATAAGAGAATTAGAAAAGAATTTTCCTTTTATCAGCAAACTGGAAATTACCAAATAAAAATACAAGAAAAAAAGAACTGCGTTATCATTAAACATTACAAAAATACCATCCTGTGAAACGCAGATTAAGATTGTTTTGGTTGGTTTAATAAATGTGAGACCATTTATTGGGGTCCTGTTGCGCATACTGCGGCAGGGCTTTTTTTGTCCTAAAAATGTGTGAATAACACAAACTATAATAATTTTTGTATAACTCTTTCCCTTACTATCTTCTAGACCTTTGACCTAAATAATTAAACAATTATAATATGAAAAAATTACTACTATTATGTATATGCCTGGCATCTACACTTACCTCAAATTCGCAAACCGAAGACAAAAAATGGAATTTCGGTCTCCATGGCGGAATGATTCAATATCATGGCGATTTGGGCAGAGATTGGTACAAAACAGACAAAACCGCTTACGGGTTTGCGGGTTTGACTGTATCAAGATACTTATGGAAGTATTTGGATTTAAACTTTCTTTATACTCGCGGAACATTAGGCTATGATAGCGGTGTTACCGGTTTTAAAAGTGATTACAGTTCAGCAGCCATGAATTTAAGATTGAATTTAATTGGACCGGAATATGTCATTAGACCTTATGTATTTGGTGGAATTGGTGTCATCCTTTTTGACAGCCAATTGAATTTTCACAAAGAAAAAATCGATACAACTTTTCCTGTAGCTGGTGGTGGAATCAACTTTAAATTATCTCCGGTGCTTACACTTAACCTTCAGGAAACATTTATGTTTACCAATAACGACCGCAGAGACGGAGCTGTTTCGGGTAAAAAAGACGATTTCTTAATGCATATGGCTGGTTTGACTTTCAATTTTGGAGAGAAAAAAGATGCCGATGGTGATGGTGTCTCAGACAGTAATGATAAATGTCCTGACACGCCAGCCGGTGTAGCGGTTGATAAAAAAGGTTGTCCGCTTGATAAAGACGGAGATAGTGTTGCCGATTATTTAGACGCTTGTCCTGATGTAGCCGGAAATGCATTGATGAATGGTTGTCCCGATAGAGACAATGATGGTGTGACTGATTTAAGCGATCGTTGTCCGGATACCAAAGGAACCGTTGCCCAAAAAGGTTGCCCTGATGCTGATGGCGATGGTGTAGCCGATTTAGATGATAAATGTTCGAATTCCCCAGCTGGAAGTAAAGTGGATGCAAATGGTTGTCCAATGGATGATGATAAAGATGGTGTAATGAATGACGTTGACCGTTGTCCAAACGCTTCCGGACCGGCAAGTTTAAAAGGTTGTCCTGATACCGATGGTGATGGCGTAGCTGATATTGATGACCGTTGTCCAAATACAAAAGGGAATATTGAAAACAAAGGTTGTCCAGAAATTGCCAAACAAGATGCTGTTAGAATTACTTATATCGGAAGCAAAATTTTCTTCGAAAATGGTAGTGATAAATTAAAAGTAGCTTCCTTGTCTTTATTAGACGAATTGACAAAAATCTTAAACAAATATGAAGGAGCTACTCTTTTCATAGATGGTCATACCGATAGTAATGGTTCAGAAGAATTCAACCAAGTATTGTCACAAAAACGTACCAATTCAGTTAGAACTTATTTGATCGGAAAAGGTATTGCTGATAGTAGAGTAACTGCCACCGGATATGGTGAAACCAAACCTGTTGCCGACAATAAAACAACTTTAGGTCGCTCAAAAAACAGAAGAGTTGAATTGAGAACCTCGTACTAAATAAAACCTTATTTACCCCAATTAATTAAAGGCTGTCCCAATCGGATAGCCTTTTTTAAATACACCGAATTGAAGTCCAAATTATTGAAAGTGTGAATAATGTAATTTATTGACAGATTTGTGTAACAGCCTTTTACTCAAAAAAAAGGAAATTTATAATTATGAAAAAATCCTTTACTAACCAAACTTGAAAAAGGAATTAACTAATTCTTAAAAACACATTATCATGAAAACAATTTCAAAATTCCAAGTGCTAATATTACTGCTTTCTATGGCTACTGTTGTGCCTTCATTCGCTAACAACAACCCGAATGAAAAAGCACCAATCACCAACACTGTTGATGAAAAAGCGAAAGTAGACGCAATGGTAAATCGAATAAAAGAAATCAGAGATATGGACAAATCTGATCTCTCCAGAGCCGAAAGAAAAGCGCTTCGCAAAGAAGTTAAAGATATTAAAGCCACATTAAAAGCTAGTAATAACGGCGTTTATTTATCACTTGGAGCTATTATCATTATCATATTATTACTGATTTTAATCCTATAACATCCACTATTTTCTACCATGGTAAACATCATCAAAGAAGGCATTGTACTTGAAAAAACCGAATTAGGTTTTGAGATAGAAGGCGTACTCAACCCGGCGATTATCCGTTCGGGAGACTATATTCATATGTTTTACAGAGCCGTAGCCAAAGGGAATTATTCTTCCATCGGCTATTGCAAACTAAAAAACCATATGATAGTCGAAGAGCGCTCAGATGTTCCTATACTGTTTCCGCAATGTGAGTATGAAAGCCATGGTGTTGAAGATCCTCGTATCGTTAAAATTGACGAGTTGTTTTATCTAACCTATACAGCCTATGATGGCGTAAATGCATTAGCGGCGCTTGCCACTTCAACCGATTTAATTAGTTGGGAAAAGAAAGGGCTAATTGCGCCGCAAATTGCATTTAAAGAATTTTATCGATTGGCACAAACCAAGGGCAAAATCAATGAAAAATACCATCGCTATAACGAACACGAAAGTATTAAAGAAAAAAAAGGAAAACCGGTATTTGTTTGGGACAAAAATGTGATTCCATTCCCAAGAAGAATCAATGGGAAATTACATTTTTTGCACCGTATCAAACCGGACATTCAAATTGTAGTCGTCGATGAATTAGAAGATCTTACTGCCGAGTTTTGGCAAAACTACTTTCTCCAATTTAATGATAATGTGGTTATGACCTCCAAACACAAACATGAAATCAGCTATCTCGGCGGAGGTTGTCCTCCTATTGAAACCGAACAAGGTTGGTTGATCATTTACCACAGTGTTTATGACACGGTTAAAGGCTATGTATATTGCGCTTGTGCTGCTCTCTTAGACTTGGGCAATCCGCAAAAAGAAATTGCCCGACTGCCCTATCCCTTATTCAAACCTGAACACGAATGGGAACTAAAAGGAGAAGTAAACAATGTATGTTTTCCAAGTGGTGCAGTTACAGAAAATGATACTTTATACGTCTATTACGGCGCTGCTGATAAAAGAATAGCTTGTGCCTCCATGAGCTTATCCGAACTATTAAAAGAATTAATCTTAAACAGTATTCCCAATGAAAAATAAAAGCCTCAATACCAATCTACCGGGAATCCTATGTGTTACCTCCTATCCGCCGCGCGAATGTGGGATTGCGACTTATTCTCAAGATTTGGTTGGTGCCTTAAAAAACAAATTCGGAAAATCATTCGAAATAAATATTTGTGCATTAGAATACAAAAATGAAGAGCTGCTATATCCTAAGGAAGTCAAATACATTTTAGAAACAGACAATGCAACATCTTATACCGAAACTGCCCAACAAATTAATGAAAACGAAATGATTCATATGGTTTTGGTACAGCATGAGTTTGGGTTATTCAGAAACCATGAAGACCATTTTCTACAATTCTTAAAACAACTCAACAAACCTGTAATAATTGCTTTTCACACCGTTTTGCCAAAACCAAACGAAAATTTAAAACAATTGGTAAAAAATATAGAAGCGATAGTAAAATCAATCATAGTGATGACTAAAACCTCCGCCAAAATTCTTGTAGAGGATTATGGCATAGAAAATACTTCAATAGAAGTTATTCCACACGGAACACATTTAGTGGAGCATTTAGACAAAGAAACTTTAAAAGAAAAACACCATTTAAGTGGCAGAAAAGTATTGTCTACTTTTGGTTTACTCAGCTCCGGAAAATGCATAGAAACCAGTATTAGTGCCTTACGCCTTATCGTAAAACGTTATCCTGAAGTGCTTTTTTTGGTTATTGGAAAAACACATCCCAATGTGGTTAAAGAAGAAGGAGAAAACTACCGCAATAGACTACAAGAGAAAATTGAAGAAATGCATTTGCAACACAACGTCAAATTCATCAACCAATATTTATCGCTTAAAGATTTACTGGAATATTTACAGCTGACCGACATCTATCTTTTCACTTCCAAAGACCGAAATCAAGCCGTTAGCGGTACTTTCGCGTATGCTTTGAGTTGTGGCTGCCCAATCATTTCTACACCATTTCCGCATGCCAATGAAGTTTTGCAAGATGAAACCGGTATCATAGTCGATTTTGAAAATCCAAAACAATTGGCTCGAAATGTCATTAACCTAATAGAAAATAATGAATTGTGTTCCAGAATTTCGGCCAACGGAATCCATAGAATAGCGCCAACCGTTTGGGAAAACTCAGCCATTGCTCATGCTTTGCTCTTTGAAAACCAATCACAAAACAAATTGCCTTTGGAGTTTAAAATACCAAAAATCAATCTTAATCATGTCAAAAAATTAACTACCGATTTTGCGATGATTCAGTTCTCTAACATTAATCAACCTGACATTGAATCGGGTTACACTTTAGATGACAATGCAAGAGCTTTAGTGGCCATGTGCCAACATTATGAGATTACAAAAGAAGAATCTGATTTAGAATACATAAACCTCTATTTCAATTTTATCAAAGAATGTCTGCAAGACGAAAATTACTTTTTAAACTATGTAGACAAACATAAAAAATTCACCAAACAAAATAGTGAAACCAATTTGGCTGATTCTAACGGAAGAGCCATTTGGGCTTTGGGCTATTTGATTTCCTTCAGCGATATAATGCCCGAAGAATTGATTGAAGATGCCAGAAACGTGATGAAATTGTCTTTGTCTAATGTTTTAAATATTCATTCACCCAGAGCGATGGCGTTTATTATAAAAGGAATATATTATAGTAATAGCAAAAACAACAAAGCCTCTAACTTATTCTTGATTAAACATTTGGCAGATAAGTTGGTACAAATGTACAAGCATGAATCTAAAGAAAAATGGCAATGGTATGAAAGCTATTTAACTTATGGAAACAGCATTTTGTCTGAAGCCATGTTGTGTGCTTATTTAACATTGGGCACAACCATTTACAAAGAAATAGCGATTATTTCGTTTGACTTTTTATTGAATAAAATTTTTACCGAAAACAGTATTAAAGTCATTTCCAATAAAGGTTGGATGAATAACAATGAGGAAACTCGGGAAGAAAAAATCGGTGGTGAACAACCTATTGATGTGGCTTACACCATTATGGCATTGAGCAAATTCTACGATGCTTTCCACGATGAAGAGTATTTGCTGAAAATGAAAATTGCGTTCAATTGGTTTTTAGGCAAAAATCATTTAAACCAAATCATGTATAATCCTTGCACCGGCGGTTGTTATGACGGCTTGGAAGAAGATTATATCAACCTCAACCAAGGAGCTGAATCTACCGTGAGTTATTTGATGGCCAGATTAACTATTGAAAAATATTTTGGCGTTCAAAGTAAAAGGGAAACAACAACTGCTAAAGTATCCCAAAACAGATTACCAAAAACCAATAGACCATCTCAATATGTTTCACTTTAAAATTTAAACCGATGACATTTCTTAAAAAGCAAAAACCGGCACCCAAAAAACCGGCTGTGAACAAAAATTCAACCATAGCTGATACCAGTAATAAATCGCCTTACTCCAAGCAAAACATCAAAAAAAAATTCAATGAGTTTGGCGATAACGATTCATTATAATATCTAATTAAACCAGATTTTAAAATTTATGATTAAAGGTCTCAAAAATACATTGGAAGATACCGGTAACATTACCTTATTTACCCTAAGGTTTTTTAAGGAAGTATTCAAACCGCCGTTTCAAATCAATGAATTTATCCGACAATGTTATGTTGTGGGCTATAAATCATTGCCCCTAGTCACCATCACTGGGTTTATCATGGGCTTAGTTCTCACCATACAATCGCGTCCGACAATGGCAAAGTTTGGCGCCGAGTCCTGGTTGCCCAGTATGGTTTCGCTATCGCTGATTAGAGAAATTGCACCGGTAATTACCGCCTTAATCTGTGCCGGAAAAATTGCTTCGGGAATTGGTGCCGAATTAGGTTCGATGAAAGTAACCGAACAAATAGATGCCATGGAAGTTTCGGCCATTAATCCATATAAATATTTAGTGGTTACCCGAATTTTAGCCACCACCTTAATGATTCCCATATTGGTATTTTTTGCCGATTTTGTTGGAATATTTGGTGGTTATATTGGCTACAACGTTCATGGTAACATGAGTATGTACCGTTATTTCGGTGGTGTTTTTGAACATTTAGAATTCTTAGATGTAGTGCCCGCAACGATTAAAACTTTCTTCTTCGGTTTCTTTATCGGATTAATTGGTTGTTATAAAGGGTTTAATGCTTCGAGCGGAACAGCCAGTGTTGGTGTCGCAGCCAATTCGGCCGTAGTAACAGCATCTCTTTCTATTTTCATTATTGATATGTTGGCCGTACAAATAACCGATTTATTCTTTTAAATATGGAAAGCAACGCAGCAGTTATAGAAATCAATGATTTACACAAAACCTTTGGTGAAAACGAAGTGCTCAAAGGCGTTAATATTACCGTAAACAAAAGTGAAGACGTAGTAATATTAGGTCGTTCGGGTACAGGAAAATCAGTAACCATTAAATGTGTGGTCGGATTAGAAAAAGCGGACCAAGGCGCAATAAAAGTCTTTGGTACCGATATTACCACACTAAACGGCAACGAATTGAATCAAATCAGAACTCGTATAGGTTTTATGTTTCAGAATGGTGCTTTATACGACTCGATGTCAGTCAAACAAAACCTAACGTTTACGTTAAAGCATCACGAAAAATCCATCTCCAAAGAAGAAATTGAAACCCGAATATCTGAAGCATTGGACAATGTGGGTCTACTGGAAGCGATTGACAAAATGCCTTCGGAACTTTCCGGCGGTATGCGAAAACGCATTGGGATGGCGCGAACTTTAATCATCAAACCGGAAATCATTTTGTATGACGAACCTACTTCGGGATTGGATACTATCACCGCAAGGGAAATCAGTGAATTGATGGTTTCTGTTCAAAAGAAATACAAAACAACCTCCATCATCATTACTCATGATATGGCTTGCGCCAAATTAACCGGTAATCGGATTATGATTCTCAATGAAGGTGTCGTTCATGCAGAGGGCACTTATGCAGCATTAGAAAAAAGCAAAGACGAATGGGTAAGATCATTTTTTATATAATTTAAAAAACAGTAGTTATGACTAAGAAATCAGGATATACATTAAAATTAGGCATGTTTGTCATATTAGGTGTTTTACTTTTTATAATTGCCATTTATTTTATTGGCAAAAACAAAAATTTATTTGGTGAAACCTTTGAATTAAAATCACACTTCAATAATGTCAGTGGATTAAAAGTAGGTAACAATGTTCGGTTTTCGGGCATTAATGTTGGTTCCGTAAAAGCGATTGAATTTGTCTCCGACACTTCAGTGGTAGTATTGGTGGCGATAAAAGAAGAAGTGCATCAATACATCAAATCGGATGCTATGGCAAGCATTGGTTCCGATGGATTAATGGGCGACAAAGTACTGACCATTTCACCCGGGTCATCATCTAAAATGATTGTAAAAAACAATGGTACTATTGCTTCTACCAAAGCCGTAGAAATGGAAGATCTCATGCAAGGCATCAAAATTAGTGTCGATAATGCCCAGGTTATTACCTATGAATTGGCTGAATTCACTTCTAAAATGAACAATGAAAACAGCATGTTGTCTAAATTGGTTAACGATGACAAAATGGGTAAATCACTCGATGCCACTTTAGTCAATATGCAAAATGCTACCAAAGGATTAAATGAGAATATGGAAGCCGCCAAACACAATTTTCTGTTGAAAGGTTATTTCAACAAAAAGAAAAAAGCCGAAGAGAAAAAAATTAAAGAATTGGAAGAGAAAAAGAAAAAGGAATCAGAGGCAAAGAAGAAAAAAGAGCTCGAAGCCAAAAAGCTTTTGGAAAATAAAAAGTAGCCGAAAATGAAAATTATGAAACATTATCAGAATATTATATAATACAAATAGGAGTCAGAATTTCGAAATTTGTACTGTAATTAATCTACACGATTAGGTAATTTCGAAGCATAACACCTACTGATGCTTTTGAAAGGTAGAATATAATTTTTGTTCTTGAATTTTGAAAAGAGATTGTTCTTTTTAGTGGTTACTGAAAATATCATCCGCAATAATATTGTCCTCAAGAATCAATTTTTGCAAAGTGATACTCTTTTAAGTTAATTCCACCGCTATTGCTGTGACAATCTCTTTTCATATTCAAATCAATTACTTCAAAAAAAAGAACTGTTTGCTTCCAAAAATAATAACAAAAATAAGCACCAAATGATTAGTGCTTTTAAAATCACAAATAAGTTATGCTCAAAAAAGTACATTTTTATTTTATTAAAATTTACCATTATGAAAAAACTGGGCATCTACATCGACCAATCGTCAGCCAATTTAATTGAGCTAACTGTGGCTATTTTGGAAAAAAAACCAACAAATTCTTATGAGGATAAACAATCAGAAGAAGCTAATGAAAATCATATTGATTTCGGAGAATCACATCTGCAAAATTATTACTTCAAAAAAATAAGCGAGTACATCTTGTACTACAATGAAGTATTGTTGTTCGGAACATCAAAAGCAATTACACAACTTTTTGATATGATTGCTAATGACAATCGATTTTACAATATCAACATAGCGATCAAACCCACGGACACTTTGACTCACCAACAGCAAAATGATTTTGTTTCCGACTTTTTCCTGTTAGAACAACTATAATGTTTTAACCTACAAAGCTTTAACTTTAAAAATAAATAAGTTCAGTCTAACAAGTGTGAATCATGCAACTCTTACAATAAATTCTGTAAGAGGTTTGACTTGAAACTGTTTTAACTTTATACTATTATTAAATTAACTAAAAAACAAGAAGATTATGAGCAATTTACTTTATACAATAGCCGTTGTGCTACTTATTTTATGGGCAATAGGATTCTTTGCCTATAGTGCCGGAAACATTATACATATTCTGTTAGTCATCGCTGTCATCGCTATCGTTCTAAGATTGATTCAAGGTAAAAGATTATAAATTTATAACTAATTAAAAACAAACGTTATGAGCACAACCAAAATAATATTAGGAGTTTTAGGTGGCGTAGCCGTTGGTGCGTTGGCCGGAATTTTATTAGCGCCTGACAAAGGAACTAAAACCAGAAAAAGAATTCTACAAAAAGGAAATGATTATTCCAATGACCTTAAAAACAAATTCGAGGACTTGTATAACAACGCTGCCAATAAATATGATGGCGCTGTAGATAAAGCCAAAGAATTAGCAACAGATCATCAGGTAAAATAAGCATTATATAATTTATGGAAAACAAGGCAACAACTTTAGAAAATCTATTTGAAAACGTAGAACAGTATGGCAAAACTTCATTGGAACTTTATAAACATAAAGCCATTTATGAAATAGCCTCACTCACCTCTACATTATCGGTTAGATTTATCCTAACTATGGTTGTTGCTTTGGTTTCCTTATTTTTTTCTATTGGCATCGCCCTTTGGTTAGGCGATGTTCTTGACAAAAATTATTACGGTTTTTTTATAGTTGGTTTAGGTTATCTCCTTCTTTGGGTCATTATTTTAGTCTTTAGAAAAACTTGGATTAGAACTCCCATAAGCAATATGGTAATCAAGAGCATGTTACAAACCAACAATAGGTTGCCTTAACCCTTAAAAACCAACATGAAAACAATTACACAAGAACAGCTTTTGATGGAACATATTGAGCACCTGCAAAAGAAACAAGATTTAGAATTGCTCGAACTCAGATCACAGGTTCATAGTTTTACCCAATCCTTAAATCCGTTAACGCTTCTAAAGTCATTTTTGTTTCCAAATGAGGAGAATTCATCCGGTTTATCAACTGACTTTAAATCTGATTTAGTAAATACAGTGGTCAATATGACCTCACAATTTTTAGCCCGAAATAGTGTTTTAAGTCATTTCCAAAACCCTATAAAAACAATACTCGGCAATATCCTGCAACGATTTGTCAAATAAATTACACCATGAAAAGGTTACCCCATACTATCAAACTCAATTCAAAAAGAGAGAAACAAAATCCGATAAGACTTGCTTACAGTATTTTGTTCTTACTGTCCTATTTGCTGGTTAGAGGTGTAATTAATTGTAGTAACCTATTTGTCATTTCTCCTCACCATAAATAACAAAACTCCACATTGCTGAGGAGTTTTTTTATTTAACGAAAATCTCTTTCAATTGACCGATGATGTTACCGCTACCGGAAATGGTAATTTCTCCAATTCTATCTGCGATTTTTTCAACATATTCCATCTCTTTCAATTTCCACAACATTTCATTTTCTTCCATCAATTTCGCCGTGTTCAACATGCTTCTTACTGTCGCAGTTTCTTCACGTCTCATGATACTGTTGGCTTGCGCTTTCTTTTCAGCCACCAAAACCTGATTCATGATTTCTTTCATATCACCAGGCAAGATGATATCTCTTATACCGGCATCAGAAACACTCAAACCCAAATCTTTAATCTTGGTTTCAGATTCTTCTAAGATACTGGTTGCCATAGCATCTTTTTTTACCAACAATTCATCCAAAGTAAAAGCACCTACAAAGGCTCTCAATGCCAACTGCATGGTAACATACAATTGTTTTTCAAAATCTTTGTTGTCTACCAAAGCTTTCATTACATCAACTACTTGGTATTTCACAAAGAAATTGATACGCAATGCAGCTTTGTCTTTAGTCAACAATTCCTGACCGGAGATCTCCATTTGTTGCTGTCTGATATCAACGTTCTTTACATCTACTGAAATGGCATTATTCCAAAAGTAATAAGTACCAGCAGTCAATTCTTTAACAAACAAACCGTTTACATACAACAAACCTTTTTCAAAGTTCAAGACAGTAAAACGTCTTACAGTAGCTCTCAACTTGATATTTTCCAACAATACCATTGGAATTTGCTCGGTGATATATACTTTAGACAAATCAACTTTGGTAAAAGTATTCAAGTTAACACCTTTCCAAAAAGCATACCTACCAGCGGTCAACACTTCTTTAAAATTGGCATTTACGAATTGCAAAACCATTTCGTTATCCGCCACTTCAACAACTTCAATCCTCTCGGCAAAATCTTTGTTTTCCAACAAGATGTTCAATTCTACCGGTGCATAGAAAGCTTGGTTAGTATTGTAAATCAATACATTCTTATTACCAAACAACCAATAAACTCCTTCTTTTAATACAGAGACCAATTTGTCTCTTTCAAATACCAAACCCACTTGATAGGTATTGATTCTAATTCTCTTCAACATACTATTCATTTTTAATTCATTATTATTTATTACAGCGAGTCCATAAAAGCCCTTCTGTAACCTACTTTTCTAAATAAGAAAACTATTGGCCTTCATCCTCCAACAATGACGGAAAATAAAGCGTTACCCAATCCTTTGGAAAGGTGATATACTATTTTTTAGTCCTCTAAATCAGTAGGTCGATTTTAAGGGTAATCAAATACAAAAGCCAACCAAAATTTCAAATAACCGACTCTGCCTTCAGGCCATGTCATGAGTGTTAAATTTGAACACTGATTCATTTTCACTGACAAAGACCAAATCGTCTTCTTTCTGGTCATCAAATTTTAAAGAGTTGATGTTCTCTGACATCTACATTAAAAGTGTAGTACTCTACCAACTGAGTTAACGCAATTTTGAGCTGCGTGAAGGACTCGAACCTTCGCTTGAACTATTACTCTAACCAACTGAGATATCCCAATTTATTGGGAGTGGGAGTCGAACCCACGACACATAGTGTGAGATAGTTTTTTGGAAAACTACCAAAACCTCCAAATCAAGTTGCATAGTAAAACATCATACTTCTCAGTAACTTTTACCACATTAGTGCTATACAGAAACACCCAACAGGACTTGTTTAGTATCATTTTAATCGGCAATCCATTGCATCACCGTTTCTAAATAAGCTTTTCTGACTTCTTCAAATCGTGTGATATTAGGAATGTGATTTACTTCTAACAAATATTTAGTACCATAATCAGATACGACATAATCATTTCCAATCATATCCATACTTAATGCTCTTTTTATATGCATAGTATCATCTAACAATTCCGGGTCTATTTTCATAAAACAGGCTGTCTCCGGATGGATTGATTTTAACCATGTTTCGCCTTCTAATTTTATCTGCCAAACTTTATCACCAACTACCATAATACGAACTGCTTCTCCTTCAAAAAAAGGTTCTATAGTAGCGGCATAATCGCTTTCCCAATGTCCTAAAAACCGATGCTTATTCTCTCCACAATGCCAATTGCCCCATTTGGCAACGGTATCTTCAGACACTTCAACCTCAGCACCTGCAGCAACAAATCCTCTTGGCTGACTAAACCTTGTAAAGTTCATCGCTTTGATCAAACAAGGTATTTTTAGTCGACAATCCAGCATAGCGGTGGCATTAGGAAAACAAGGACCACCCCAAATGGCCAATCCGGTAATAAAATCAAAATCATTATCATAAATGCCGTAATACACAACTTTGTCAACAGGCAGCATTCCTACACCTGTCTGTTTTTCCATATACAGTACCCCATTCTTAACCACAATTTTAGGAATGGACTGATGCCAAATAATAAGACCTGCATAGCTTGATTTAATGACTTGGTATTCTTCCCATTCAATACCGACCAAAGCTATTCTGTTGTAAGTTGTCATAACATTTCATTTTTAAATTAAACTTCTTTTTTTATCGAGTTGAACGTTTGAGATTAAGAGGAGGAAGCCCCGTGGGCTTCAGGTATGCGAACTTTAGTTCGCTTTACTCCTAATCTTCAATTCTAAAAACATTCACTATTCCTCTTGTCGATTTGCCAGGGTTCGAACCTGAACAACAAGAGTCAAAATCTTGTATGCTAGCCATTACATCACAAATCTCTATGGTGGAAACAGTAAGATTTGCACTTACTCAGTTTTAAACACTTGTTTTACAGACAAGCCCAACTCTCTCACTTTGGCGTGTTTCCATTTAGTTTCAAATGTCTGGGAAGCAGGACTCGAACCTACAACCTCCCGCGTCCAAGGCGGGTAAACAACCAATCGTTATCTTCCCAGTTTTGCGGCTCATGCGGGAATCGAACCCGCATCTCTCGAGAGACAGTCGAAGAGGTTACCACTACCCCAATGAGCCTTGTTCCTTTCTAAAGAACTTTGTGCGATTCTGGCAGGATTTGAACCTACAACCATTGGGTTAACAACCCACCGCTCTACCGTTGAGCTACAAAATCATTTATTGTGATCCCAGAAGGATTCGAACCTTCGACCCACTGCTTAGAAAACAGTTGATCTATCCAACTGAGCTATGGAACCATTGTTTGTGGCCTTGGAAGGAATCGAACCTTCAACCTACTGCTTCGTAGACAGTTGCTCTTCCATTTGAGCTACAAAACCAAAAACTATTAGACATAAAAAAAGCACCTCGTTAAAGGTGCTTCATATCATGACATAAGATACTATTATCCTATGACCTTCTTATGCACCTGTATTTTCTTATACCCAAAATCCGCATTCGGGTATGCTTGTTGTTTGTTATTTGTAAATGCTATATTCATAATACTATTATTTCTTAGTGTCTCGCTATATCGTAAAACTATTGTTTTCATAATTCAATTTGTTATTTCTGCTTTCTGCAGTCTGCAATCTGATGTCTTATTTTCTGAGGCAAAGATAATGTCAAAAAAAATTAACTACCAAATATTTTTTACATTTATTTTATTGATTATCAAATATTTAACTGTTATTAAAATCCATAGATATCCTTGTCCGCCATAGTAGGCAGTGAGTTAAAATTACCAATTGACTGTCTCTCATTGGATTACTTTTCAAGGCTATATTTCAATATTTGGTTTACGCATTAAACATTTTCTAAAACTTTTTTTTAATTTTTTACATTTATGGCACTTTGAACACAGTCGAAGAGCCTGATTATTTCTAAATCACCAATTTTTGACACAAAAAAAGCGCCCTTTTCGAAGGACGCTTTTACTATATTGACAAATTTGAATTAACTATTTATTGCTTTTCAAATCAAAATACATACTACGTCCTAATCGTTCCAAAGGATAAAATCCTTCCAAACAATCATTGCTTAGTGCGTTTTGTGAGCGGTTAATATGTATCGTGATGTTTTTCATTTCGAGGGCAAATATAAATGTTTTATTTAAAGAATGTCAATTGTGACTTTAAAAGTTAAATACTACATACCATTTGAATCAGTAATTGAAACTGATAGATAGGGATAAAATCGCTTACAATTTCCGCTTTGCCGTAAACTTCCCATTAGGCTGAATTAAAATCACGCTTTTTATCGTTTTATCGGCTTCTTCTTCAAACTTCACTTTAAAACCTTCAAGGGTTTTAAAAGAAAATTGATGCGTGTCGGTAGCCAACAATTCATATTCCGGCTGTCCGGCTACAAACAAAAACAGTTTAGTATCGTCTTTGGTATAAACTTTAACGTTCATTCCGGCCAACTCATACTCGCCTACATATTGGGCCAAAACCTCTTTACTAACTTTTATCGTATTAGGTCTGCGTTTAAATTCGATAGGCTCTAATAATTCATCCAACTTTACTTTTAATGAAGCTATATCACCCATGTCATTGGTAGCAAAATTAAAACGGGTATTGCCATCGCTTTCTGTTGTGTCGATCACTTTATTATTCACTTCAAAAGGTTCAAAAATATCATAATGAGCATGTCTCAAATAGAGTTTTTTTAATTTGAAATTAGCAAACAAGGAATCGTTTACATTGGTAATGCTAAACTCACCATAACCCGGATTAGAATATTTACCGGTATACTCTTGTAAAATGTGAGAAGGTTTGGTATTCACTATTTTTTCGGCAGCGGCTTTTTTCTTTACTTCACTTTCTGCTTTTTTGGCCTTAGCCATATCTTCATTATACATTTTTACGAAATCGGTTTTGTTTACCTTTAAGATATAGTCTGAAATCGTATTTCTAACCAAACCCGGAGCTGCTGAACCATTTTGATTCACTAAAACCACTATCCCAATATTATCACTCGGAAAAAGGGTAACATCCGCCGAAAAACCATCAATGTTTCCACCATGATTTACGCGGTAATGTCCTTTATACGATTTTAAAAACCAACCATAACCATAATTAGCAAAATGAATATCCGGGTTTTCTTTATCAGGTAAGGCTCCGCCAATAACCATCTGAGAACTCATAGCTTCTTCAATATAATTTTCAGGAATGAGTTGTTGACCTTTAAACTTTCCTTTGTTAAGCCAAGTGATCATCCAATTAGACATGTCATTCACACTACTGTTGATGCTTCCTGCCGGACTCATACCCGAAATATCATAATACTCCATTTTACTAATGACAGTCTCTTTCTTCAACTCATATCCAAAGGCAGCATTGGTAGCCGTTTTCATTTCTCCAATAGATGCATTTGACCTGGTCATGCCCATCGGTATAAAAAAACGTTCTTTAATATTGTCTTCCCAACTTTTCCCGGTGATGCGCTCCGCAATAACACCTTGGGTTAAAAACATAAAATTATTGTACAACCACTTTTCTCTCACGCCGGCAAAAGGTTCCTGATGGGCCATGCGTTGTACCAAAGTGTCTTTGGAAGTAGTTGGGAAAAAATACCATGAAAAATCATGACGCGACATTCCGGTACGATGACACATTAAGTCTTTAATGATGATATTGTTATTCATATTATCGTTAAAGAATTTTAACTCCGGAATATATTTTCTCGGGCTGTCCTCAAAAGACAATTTGTCTTCTTTGCGCAACTGACCCAAGATTGCCGAAGTAAAAGCTTTTGAAGAAGAGCCAATAGCAAATAAAGTATTGGCATCTACCGGAACCTTATTTTCATAATCTCTATAGCCAAAACCTTTGGCATAAATAATCTTATCGCCTTCTACTACTGCCACCGCAAATCCGGCGGCTTTTGTGGATTCTAAAATCTTGTTTAACTCAACCTCAATTCCTTTTAAGCGCTTGTCTTGTTGCGCCAATACCATAGCCGAATAGCCAATAGCTACTAAGAAGAAGAACAATTTTTTCATGCCTTTGTGTTTTGTTTTGGTTAGTTTGTTCGGAATATAATTCCTGAGTAAAACTGGTTACTACCATCAAATATAAGTTTTTTTCATAGAATAAAACTAAGAACATAATCCTCAGAAAACTATACTCAATCGGCTGCTTGTACGAAAATGGTGTTAATAACTTGATTATAAATCCCTACTAACGCAGATTCCTTGCCACTATTAAATTGATTAAATTTGAGATGAATCGTAAATAAAGATGATAATTGAATATTTTATCATTTTGATTAATATGTTAGCTGCAAGGCTAAACAACTAACTTTAAAATATGATTGACGAACATGATTTAACTAGCTTCGCAGAATTTATAGACATTATTGAACCACTTGAAAAAGATGACTTAGTACTATTTCGTGGACAAACAAATGATGATAAACTTTTACCAAAGATTGCCAGAAAAGATCCAGGCAAAAACCGCTTAGAATTAGAAAAATTAGCTTTAAGAGACTTAAAGCGTCGTAGTAACGAGTTCATACATTCAAATATGAATTCAGATTGGGATTGGTTAGCTTTAGCGCAACATCATGGCTTATCGACCAGATTACTTGATTGGACAACCAATCCATTAATTGCTTTATGGTTTGCTTGTAACAGTCAAAATATTAAAGGCGAATATTCAGTATTATGGGTTTATCTTGTTCCTGATAACGCTATACTTGATTCGGAAAAAGATACTTCACCATTTACAGTGGCAAAGACAAAAGTTTATCAACCAAATTTGGTTGGTAAAAGACTATCCACACAATTAGGTTGGTTCACTGCTCATCGCTATTCAGTCAAAACAAATCTTAACAAATTTGTCGCTTTTGAAGAAAACACAACACAAAATCAAAATCTGATTAAAATTAAAATCTCAAAAGACATGCGTGGAAAACTTTTAGAAGTGTTAGATACTTGCGGAGTAAATTCTTCAACAATTTTTCCAGAATTAGATGGCCTTTGCCAACATATTAATTGGAAATATTTTGGAGAATGAGAAGCCCAGCTGCTAACAGCAGTTTGCAACATTATAAAACCCTGCATATGAGAAAAATATTCTTTTTATTAACGTTTATTACATTTTACTCTTGTGGAGTTAAAAGAAAAGCTGTAATTCCAGAAAGTAGCACAATAGGCATTCCAGAATTAAATGTTGTTACCAAGTCGGAAATTGGGATTCCGCTTGTTTCTAGAGAATCAGGATATAAATACAAAGCGATAAAAATCACAAAAGGCAGAAAAGCAATACCGAGCTATATGATAAACGAAATTAAAGCTGGTGATATTTACATTCACGATTCTTACACAAACAAATACGACTTTTACAGCAATCCATCTGACGATACATTTGGACTTGCTATTCCTAGAACTGGAGGAAAACCAATAGTCTACACTTTCAACGTTGCAGGAATTAATTTTACTCAAATTAAAGATGTGATTGAATATACAGAAACAATGGTTCCTGTTCCCAAAAAAGAATACTTCAAGCAAGAAATTATATATAATGGTCGTGTTGGCAATGCTTTGCGATTTATCTATCGTGAATATGTAGATGGTTATGCAAGACCTGCTTTTACTCAAGATTTGCAATATGACTTATCAGAAAGCATAATTATAGGATTTAGAGAATTGAGAATTGAAGTGCTAAATGCAACAAACACAAATATTGAATATAAAGTTTTAAGCCAATTTAACAAATAAAAAAACTGTTGCATAACAGCTGTTTGTAACAATTGCAAAGTTCAGGCTTTCACCGAATTTTGCTGCGCCTGTTCGCCTTAGGCTCTGGTCTCTGAAAACTCAAAAAAGAGTTTTATATTTAGAATCAATAGTAATAAATCATCGTCCCGAAGCTTTGGGATTACAAGCTGTAAAACGTAGTGCGTCATATAAAAACAGAAAAAAATGAAACTGATTATTCTACTAACGTTATCGATTTTATCAACTTCTTGCAACTCACAAGAAAAGAAAGTGAACACTAATAAAAAAAGTGATTCAGATAAAGTAGAAATTGAATCTCAAATTGGGGAATATGTTACAAGTATTTTCGAAGATTCCAAAGGAAACTTGTGGTTTGGAACAAATGGAAATGGAATTGCAAGGTATGACGGTGAAAATTTAAAATATTTTACAACAAAGGACGGGTTGCCATCTGATAGAGTGACAGGAATAATTGAGGATTCAAATGGTATCTTTTGGTTACATACAGGAGAAGGCGTATCCAAATATGATGGGAAGAATTTTACGAATTTTTTAGTAGGAGACGATTTTAGCAGCAATGTGATTACCAATTTACTTATTGATAGTAAGAACGTTTTTTGGGTTGGCACTTGGAATGGTGTCTATAAATTTGACGGACAAGCATTTCATCCATTTTCAATTCCGTATCCTAAAGTAGATACCAAAATAAATGAAGATACCAAATATTGGGTAACGGGTATCAGAGAAGATACCGAAGGCAATATTTGGTTTCGAAGAGATGGTTATGGTGTCTGTAAATTTGATGGAAAATCATTTACTCATCTTCTGAAAAAAGATGGACTGCACTCTAATAATATCACCCAAATTGAATTTGACAAAGATGGAAGTGTTTGGATTGGAACGAGAGTCGCCGAAAGAGATGATCCTGACCCTAAAAAGCGATTTGGAAAGGGTGGAATCAATAAAATGATATGGAATGAAATTATTTCATTTCCGGAAATAGCAGGATTTAATGATGGCGATGTGTACGAAATCTACAGAGACAAATCTGATAATATATGGATAGCCACCGTAAAAAATGGTGTATATAGATACGATGGAGTAGCATTTAAACACTACAATGTTCCAATTTCAATTATGGGAATGAGGGAAGACCGAAAAGGAAATTTATGGCTAGGCGGAGCAGGTGGATTATATAGAATTAATCAGAATGGGGAAATTATAAACGTAACTACAAAAGGACCTTGGAAATAATAAATACGAACGCATAACCGCTATTTGTAACAATTGTGTGGCTTAATTTCCCTTATATACCTTTTCCCTTTTCCCTTTTCCCTTTTCTCTCTTACTATACATAAATTGTTAAATAATAGCATTACTCATCCCAATTGACCTACCTTGTGAAATACTCAAAAAAAAGAAAAATGAAAGAAAAAATCTTAACCTATGCTGTCATCAGCTTTGCCATCATAAATATTTGGACCTTATATTTGTTTTTTGACTACTTCACCGAGAAGGATGAGATAATGCACAGTCTGGGCTTATTCCTTAACTTTGTTTATACCGCAGTAGCAGCAGTAGTATTGGGTGGTATCTTGTTACTCATCAGGTTGGTTTATCACTATCAAAAGAAAGCCAATCCTTTACAAGCCAATTTCTTATATGTTCTGAGTGGTTTATTCAATCTAAACATCTTTATCATTTGGGCAGTAAGTTTGTCCTTAAATATGTTGGAACTAGGAAGCGGAAGATTACAAATTTGCGCCATAGCTTCTTTATTATTGGGAATTCTTATACTTTTAGATATTTATAAGTCGAGTTTTAAATCGGCAGCTTAAATGTAGTATCGCCATGCTCAAATATGTTTTACTTTGGTTTCCAATGGTTGTTCTGGCTATCATCAACGGAACAGCAAGGGATTTATGGTATAAGAAACACATTAACGACTTGTCAGCTCACCAAATCTCAACGGTATCATTAATGATACTTTTGGGTATATATATCTTTTTTGTTCTTAAAAAACACCCACCACAATCAGTAACCGAGTCTTTACTCATAGGATTATTGTGGATGACACTGACATTAGCCTTTGAATTCGGTTTTGGTCTTTACAGAGATAATTCTTTAGCGCAATTGTTAGAAGCTTATAACATAACGAAAGGTCAACTCTGGTTATTAATTCCCGTTTGGATTGCTTTGGCGCCCTATGTATTTCTCAGAATACAACAAAGCCACTAATACTAGCTACACCCCAAAAACCCACACCACTCCATAAAGGTCTGTAATCTCTATAAGCTTTTGCTCTTTATAATTTTCAGGAACATTGGCATCTAGCGTTTGCAAATACAATAATCGCTCTTCATGACTATCGCAATACACATAAAGCGCGATATGATTACCTGTTCGTCTGCCTTCGTTATGTACCAAATCTGAACCATAGATAGTAATCTTATTAGAAATAAAAAATCCTCCTACTACCGGTAATTCCTCAAGACCTGTAATTGATTTTGCAAAAGTGTCAAAATACAATTCACCACCAAAACAGGTTTGATACAACTTGAGTGCCCTTTTGCAATTACCGTTGAAAGTAATGAAAAAGGCACTCTTTATTTTATCTCTTGTTTGCATAATAATGCATTTAAAAACTACAGCAATTCCTGAATTCGGTCAGTCATCTGATAACAAATACTAATCATTTTTAGAGATTTTATCAGCATAGTAATAAGAAACAGCCAATATTCCCAAAATCACAATGGGCATAATCACAAACCCAATATTGCCATCAACCACAGCGTGACTCAATGCGGCAAACAAAAGGTTAAAAGTAAATCCGGCATAAGCCCATTCTTTTACCTTTGGAGAAACTTGTGGCAATGTTATAGCAATGACTCCCAACACCTTACATACAATAAGAGCATAAGCAAAGTAATTAGGATAACCCAAGGGTTCAGTTCCTGCCGTAGCATACTGTGGTGCAAATAATAGTGTAGCTAAAGGCATTAGACCTTCAAACAGTAATATGAAGATGGTTGCGGTCCAGTATATTATTTTATCTTTTTTCATCTTTTTGATTTTACCGTTAGTTTTTACCTTCTACATGTTTTACAAAATTATTTAAAATGGCTTGCCAACCGCCTTTTTGCAACTCTATAGTGTTTTGAGTTTCTGCATCAAAAGTGGTTTCTACTTTAGTAGTATCTCCATCCTCGGTAAATAAAGTCTTGGCAACTCTACCATCATCCATGGTATAGGTAATTTCTTTATGCAGGTCTACCTTGTTGTAGGTGCCTTCAAAATCAAAACCAAAACTACCATCTTTGGCTTCCATTCTTGTTTTGAATCTTCCGCCTATCTTAAGGTCATTTTCACTACTTGGACAATGCCAACTGGGATCCGCTGTATTCCAAATCATAATATCACTCGGATTAGTCCAAGCATTCCAAACTTTTTGTACAGGAGCATTGATGGTGGCTTCTACTGTAATTTTTGTGGTTGTTGTCATTTTTTTTATTTGTTAATTTGATATTACAAAGGTGCTAAAGCTTCGTTTTATTTACAATGTGCAATTACGCCAACCTAAGGGGTTGATTATGACAACTGTATTTTATATATTTGTTTTTTAATACATTACCATGATACAAGTATCTGTTTTTGTTCCTGAGTATGGCGTTATAGAAGCAATTACACCACCATTTAGATCATTTAATACCGCCAATGAGTTTCTTACAGCCTTTGGTAAAAAATCTATATTCAACGTAGAGTATGTCGGCCTAAATAAATTTGTGCCCGCCAATAATGGTGAATACACCGTCAAAACCGACAGATTACTAAAAGACGTTTCAACAACCGACCTATTAATCATTCCGCCTACTTATGGCGATACTTTAAAAGGTATTGAAGCTAATGCTGAAGCTATCCCTTATTTTACTGAATTGTATAAGAAAGGAAGTAGTGTAGCTAGTCTTTGCATCGGTGCATTCTTGTTGGCTGAAACCGGTTTGCTCAATGGTAAAAAGTGTTCTACCCATTGGGCTTACATCAATGAATTTAAAGAACGATATCCCGAGGTAGAAGTAGAAGATGGTGCCATTATCACTGAACATGAAAACATATACAGTAGCGGCGGTGCCAGTAGTTTGTGGAACTTAGTTTTATATTTAATAGAAAAGTATTCAGATAGGGAAACCGCCATTATGATTTCAAAATATTTTGCTTTAGATATTGGCAGAGACAGTCAAGCCGCTTTTACCATTTTTAGAGGGCAACGCAACCACACCGATGTTGAAATACAAAAAGTGCAAGATTACATCGAAAAGAATTATGAAGAAAAAATAACCATTGAAAGCTTAGCTGATTTAGCCAACGCAAGCCGCAGAACCTTTGAAAGAAGATTCAAACTAGCCACTAACAATACGCCTATTGAATACCTTCAAAGAGTAAGAATTGAGGCCGCCAAAACCTTCTTTGAAGCCTCAAGAAAAAATGTAACTGAAGTAATGTTTGATGTAGGCTACACCGATACCAAGGCTTTCAGAGATATCTTCAAAAAAATAACCGGTCTCACCCCTATCGACTACAGAAACAAGTTTGCAAAAACCTCATACGAAGTATAATTGTAAAAACTGAATAGAACGCTAACTTAGCATCTATACACCATCAAACTTTAAACATGCAAAAGCTACTCCTTCTATTGCTAATACTACTAACAATCAGCTGTAAAGAAACCGAATTCAATACAGCATGGACCAAAGAGCAAGCACCTGAAACCTTCACGGCTAAGTTCGAAACCACCAAAGGCGACTTTGAAATTGAAATCACCCGAAGATGGTCACCTCAGGCAGCCGATAGACTTTACCAACTAATCAAACATGGCTACTACGACAATGCCATTTTTTACCGAGTAGTACCGGGTTTTGTAGCGCAGTTTGGCAATACCGATAGTAAGACTATGAATAACTGGAGAAGTATCAAAATACCCGACGAACCGGTGTTACACAGCAACACCAGAGGTACGATCAGTTTTGCCCGTTTCGGTAAAGACTCGCGTGATTTAGAAGTTTTTATTAATCTGGAAGACAACAAAGTTCTTGATACCTTGAACTTTGAAGACGTAAAGGGCTTCACTCCTATCGGCAAGGTTAAAAATGGAATGGAAACTGTAGATAAATTATACTCAGGCTATGCCGAAGAACCCATGTCTGACCCCAACTTATATCAGAATCGTGACTTATTTTACCAAACCTTTCCAAAGCTTGATTTGATTAGAAAAGCGTATTTAATAAAGGAATAGAAACGAGATGTAAGAAAATAAAAAATTATTGAAAAACGAAAAAAGTCTCACTCCTACTCATTACTCCCTACTCCTTCCTTACTCCTCCAAATCAATCATAAAACTATTCAAAAACGCCACTGAGTTTTCAATGTCGTAATGTAGAATTCTGTCTTCTTTCACCAATGGCACTTCTGCTCTGTAGGATTTCAAGAACATTTCAATAAACTCACTAGATTGTAAAGGCTGTCTGAAAGCAATGGCTTGCGAAGCATTCATCAACTCAATCGCTAAAATGCGTTCCAAGTTTTCCATAATGCGAAGTGTTTTAGTCGCTGCATTCGCGCCCATACTCACATGGTCTTCTTGTCCGTTAGAGGAAACTATACTATCCACACTCGCCGGAGTCGCCAATTGTTTGTTCTGACTGGCAATACTGGCCGCCGTATATTGCGGAATCATAAAGCCTGAATTCAAACCCGGATTGTCAACCAAGAAAGCCGGTAAACCGCGCAATCCTGATATCAATTGGTAGGTTCTTCTTTCGGAGATACTTCCTAATTCAGCCAAAGCCAATCCCAAAAAGTCTAAGGCTAATGCCAAAGGCTGTCCATGGAAATTACCTCCGGAAATAATTACATCTTCATTTTTAAAGATATTGGGGTTATCGGTAACCGAATTGATTTCGGTTTTAAATACTTTCTTTACATAATCAATCGCATCCTTAGAAGCACCATGAACCTGCGGAATACAACGGAAAGAATACGGATCTTGTACGTGTGCTTTTGGCTGCGCAATGATTTGACTGTCTTCTAACAGCTCTCTCATTCGTTTAGCCGTCACAATTTGCCCTTTGTGCGGACGAACATAATGTATCAATTCATCAAATGGCTCAATACGACCATCAAAACCTTCTAAAGAAATAGCCGAAATGACATCAGCCAAATACGAGTATTTCATCGCTTTCAATAAGATATAACTACCGTAAGCACTCATGAATTGGGTTCCGTTTAACAGTGCCAAACCTTCTTTGGATTGCAATACAATCGGTTGCCAATTGAATTGCTTCAATACTTCTGACGAATGCACTTTCTTTCCTTCAAAAAATACCTCGCCTTCGCCTAATAAAGGTAAGGACAAATGAGCCAATGGCGCCAAATCACCACTCGCACCCAGCGAACCTTGCGTATAAATTACCGGTAAAATATCATGATTATAAAAATCTACTAAACGCTCTACCGTTTGCAATTGCACACCCGAATGTCCATAACTCAACGATTGAATTTTAAGTAACAACATTATCTTTACAATGGCTGAAGGCACTTCTTCTCCTGTACCACAAGCATGTGATTTTACTAAGTTTTCTTGAAGTTGAGACAGATTCTCATTCGATATTTTTACATTACACAACGAACCAAAACCAGTATTGATACCGTAAATCGGGGCATCATTAGAAGCCATTTTTTGGTCTAAATAATCACGACATTGTTGAATGCTAATCTTAGCTTCTTCTGAAAGGGCTAAAGTTTTGTGCTCTGAAATAATTTCTTGTAAAGTCTCTAATGTCAATACTTCCGTACTGATGTAATGCGAATGCTCCATTTTTGGTGAGGATTAAAAGTCCAAAATTCCGTAAACGATTGTTAAAAAGCAACAATTTAGTCGAGTATTTTTTGAGGATTCATTAAAAAAATCAGCTTTAGAATAGTGAAATAAACAAAAAGCTATTGGTTAAAAAGAATTATTGCGATATTCTTAAAAATTTAAGGAAACCTTTTTTAATTCTTAAAAAGTTATACATTTGAAAAACATGATGTCACTGTTAGTCCAATATCAATTCTCTCCTACAACCAATACTATGGCTGCTTCTTTGGCTACAACAACATCAACAACTACAACCCCGTTTGGGGTATAATTTTCACATATAATCCACTTGACATGTACTTTCGCAAGAAAGCAAATCACTCATAATTCATCATTCCTAACTCATAACTCAAACAAGTCATGATCGTATTAAAATTTGGCGGTACTTCAGTAGCTAATGCTGAAAACATTTCGAAAACCATAGCCATAATAACCAATAAAAGCAAAGAAAATCAACTCGCTGTAGTCGTTTCAGCCTTTAGCGGCGTAACCGATTTATTAATTTTAGCCGGAAAAACCGCTGCCAATAAAGACAAAGGCTACAAAGATATCGTTAGCCAAATCGAGAAAAAACACAAAGACGCTATCGAGGAATTGATTTCCTTAAGCGACCAAAGCGAAATCATCGACACCATTAACAGCAATATCAATCATTTAAAGACATTGTTAGATGGTTGTTATCTTTTGGGTGAATTAACAAACAGAACTGCTGATATCGTAGCTGGTTTTGGCGAATTGTTGTCTTCCCAAATAATCGCTGTGGCTTTGAAACAAAAAGTTAGCAATTCAGCTTTTAAAGACAGTCGCGAAATCATTAAAACCGATTCTAATTTCGGAAAGGCGGCCGTTGATTTTAAAACAACCAATCAATTAATTGCAGAATACTTTAAAAACAATAACCATCAAGTGACCTTATTTCCCGGTTTTATTGCTTCTTCTTCAGACGAAAATACAACCACTTTAGGTCGTGGTGGTTCTGATTATACCGCTGCCATCATAGCTGCTGCAGTAAAAGCTGAAGTTTTAGAAATCTGGACTGATGTAAACGGAATGTTCACAGCCAATCCTAAAAGCGTTAAGCAAGCCCAACCGATTGAAACAATTTCCTATCAGGAAGCGATGGAATTGTCTCATTTTGGTGCCAAAGTATTGTATCCGCCAACGATTCAACCGGTACTAAAAGACAACATTCCTATTTTTATCAAAAACACTTTCGAACCGGAAGTTTACGGAACGCTAATTTCTAATAAACCGGAAGCTTCAAGTACCCTAGGCGGAGCCGAACGGAGCGAAGCTAATCCAATAAAAGGCATCTCTCATATCGACAATATCGCTTTGCTGACCTTAGAAGGCTCAGGAATGATAGGCGTTGCCGGTTCTTCCAAACGTTTGTTTGAAGTCTTGTCCAATGAAAACATCAACGTTATTTTTATCACGCAAGCTTCTTCGGAACACTCCATTTGTATTGGTATTCTAAATGCCGATGCCGATAAAGCCAAAAATGCTATCGATAAAGCTTTCGAAATGGAGATTGCCCAAGGAAAAGTAGATCCGAGTATCGTAGAAAAAGATTTGTGTATCGTAGCGCTCGTAGGCGAAAGCATGAAAAACCACCAAGGCATCAGCGGCAAAATGTTCAGCACTTTAGGTAAAAACAACGTTAACATTCGAGCCATTGCCCAAGGTGCTTCCGAAAGAAATATCTCGGTAGTCATTAATGAAAAAGATGTTAAAAAAGCACTGAATACGTTACACGAACGCTTCTTTGAAGACAATACCAAGCAATTAAACTTATTTGTTATGGGTGTTGGAAATGTGGGCGAAAAGTTCATAGACCAAATCAGCCAACAAAAGAAATTCCTAAAAGAAAATCTCAAAATCAATGTGCGTGTCATCGCTTTATCGAATTCCAGAAAAATGGTTTTCGATGAAGACGGTATCAATTTAAAAGATTGGAAAGAAACGCTTAACCAAGGCGAAACCGCTGATCCGACAGCCTTTATTACTCGTACCAAAGAGTTAAATTTACGCAACAGTATCTTCGTAGATATTACCGCTAACTATGACATTGCAAGCATTTACGACCAGTTCTTAGGGCAAAATATAGCCGTTGTCACTTGTAACAAAATTGCTTGTTCATCGGAATACCGTAACTACAGAAACCTTAAAAATTTATCCCGAAAATACAATGCGCCGTTCTTGTTTGAAACCAATGTAGGAGCCGGTTTACCCATCATTGACACGCTAAAACACTTAATTGCTTCGGGCGATAAAGTAAACAGAATCAATGCTGTTTTATCCGGAAGTTTGAATTTTATTTTTAACAATTTCAGCGACACTTACAACTTTCATGATGTTGTAAAAGAAGCAGGCCTTCAAGGATTTACAGAACCTGACCCAAAAATAGATTTAAGTGGTGTCGATGTGGCTCGCAAAATATTAATACTCATTCGCGAAAGCGGTTATGAAATGGAAATGGAAGACATTACCAACAATTCGTTCCTGCCGGCAGCATGCATGGAAACCACCAACAACGACGATTTTTTCAGATCTTTAACCAAACACGCAAGCCATTTTGACAATCTTTTGGCAGAAGCTAAAGCCAAGGACAGTCGCTTAAAATTTGTGGCTTCTTTTGAAAACGGCAAAGCCAGTGTTGGCCTGCAATTTATTCCGGCTGACAGTCCGTTTTACAATTTAGAAGGAAAAGACAACATCGTGCAGTTTTATACCGACCGCTACGTCGATCAACCTTTATTAATCAAAGGTGCCGGAGCCGGAGCAGCTGTAACTGCGTCGGGAATTTTTGCAGATGTGATTCGAATTGGAAATGTATAATTGAGTCTTAAAGCCGAATGCCGAAAGTCTTAAAGTACTTTTTGACTCTTAACATTCACTAGACTTTATGACATTATGACTTTAAAACTTTATGACTGAGATTAAAATATTCTGCCCAGCCACTATCGCCAACCTCAATTGCGGATTCGATGTGCTAGGTTTGTGTTTAGACGGCATTGGCGATGAAATGATTATCCGAAAGGTTAACGAAAAAGGCATTCGCATCACCAAAATAACCGGTGCCGATTTGCCTTTAGAAACCGAAAAAAATGTGGCTGGTGTTGCTGCGCTTGCCATTGTAAATGCCGCTAATCCCGATTGTGGTTTCGAAATTGAAATCCATAAAAAGATTAAAGCCGGAAGTGGCATCGGGAGTTCTTCTGCCAGTGCCGCCGGAGCCGTTTTTGGTATTAATGAATTACTCGGAAAACCGTTTACACGTCACGAATTGATTGATTTTGCCATGAAAGGTGAAGCATTGGCCAGTGGTTGCGAACATGCTGATAACGTGGCGCCTTGTCTATTGGGCGGATTTACTTTAGTTCGCGGTTATAATCCGTTAGATGTGATTAAAATTGAAAGCCCAAGTGAAATTCACGCGGTGGTATTGCATCCGCATATTGAAGTCAAAACTTCCGATTCGAGAGCCGTGCTTTCTCCAACTGTGGCTTTGAAAGATGCCATAACCCAATGGGGAAACGTAGGTGGATTTATTGCCGGATTATATACCAAAGACTACGAGCTCATTGGTCGCTCTTTACAAGATGTGATTATCGAACCTTTGCGCAAAAGATTAATTCCTAATTTTGAAGAAGTTAAAAATGCTGCTTTACAAAATGGAGCACTCGGCTCAGGAATATCAGGTGCCGGACCTTCAATTTTTGCGTTATGCAAAGGACAAATATTTGCCGAAAAAGTAGCTTACGCGATGAGCAATAGTTATCTGAATACCGGAATTGCCTTTGACATACATATATCGAAAGTGAATGATGAAGGAGTTAAAACAATTACGACCCGAGGCTAAAAAGCCGAATTGAACGAAGTTAATTAGAACCTGAGCCGCGAATTGCATGAAGCGCAGCGGAATAAATTACGAATAATGAAATATTTTAGTTTAAACAAGAATGCTCCGAGAGTTAGTTTTGAAAAAGCCGTTGTGCTTGGCTTGGCTCCCGATAGAGGTTTGTACTTCCCGGAAAGCATTACACCGCTTCCTTATTCTTTCTTTCAAAACATAGAAAACCTTACACAGGAGGAAATCGCTTTTGAAGCCATCAAACAATTCGTAGGAGACGAAATCCCGGAAGCCGAACTCAAACGCATCATAGCCGAAACTTTGTGCTTTGACTTTCCTTGTGTTCCGGTGGAAAACGATATTTTTTCTTTGGAATTATTTCACGGACCAACCATGGCGTTTAAAGATGTAGGCGCCCGATTTATGTCGAGGTGCTTAGGCTATTTTAATCGCAATGACGATAAAAAAGTAACTGTTTTAGTGGCGACTTCAGGCGATACCGGCGGTGCTGTCGCTAGTGGTTTTCTAGATGTAAAAGGTGTTGAAGTAATCATACTCTATCCTTCAGGTAAAGTCAGCGAAATACAAGAACGTCAATTAACTACACTGGGTAAAAACATAAAAGCTTTAGAAGTTGATGGTGTATTTGATGACTGTCAAGATATGGTCAAACAGGCTTTTTTAGATCATACGTTAAACCATAAAAACCTAACTTCAGCTAACTCAATTAACATTGCACGTTGGCTACCGCAAATGTTCTATATTTTCTTTGCATACAAACAATTGAAGAAATATGACAAGCCCATTATTCTATCTTGTCCGAGTGGCAACTTTGGGAATATTTGTGCCGGCATTATGGCGAAACGTTTAGGCTTGCCTATCGCCCATTTTGTAGCTTCCACCAATGCCAATGATACCGTGCCAAGGTTTTTAGAAAAAGGAAACTACGACCCTAAACCTTCTGTCGCAACGATTTCAAATGCAATGGATGTGGGAAATCCAAGTAATTTTATCCGTATTCAGGAATTGTATCATCATGATTTAAGCCAATTTGAAAAAGACTTCTCTTCTTATGCTTTCACGGATGCTGAAACAGAAATCGCCATCAAAGACATTTACAACAACACACAATACATTGCCGAACCACATGGCGCCGTTGGCTATTTGGGACTAAAAAAAGAAATGCAAAAACAACCGGACAGCATCGGTGTATTCCTTGAAACGGCACATCCGATTAAATTTTTAGATGTAGTAGAACCTTTATTGGATTTAAAACTGCCAATTCCAACACAAATTGAAAGTGTTTTAGGGAAAGAAAAAGTTTCGACAAAGATTAAGACTTATGAAGATTTGAAATCATTTTTGGAAAATCAGTAATGTCCATGCTTAAAAAGAAAAAAGTAATCCTGAACCACAATCAGGAATTTGATAGCTCCATCCGAAAAGATTTTTATAAGCGCCTTTTATACATAGTCCTTTGTGCAATACCGATCTGGATATGGGCAGATGAAAAGCCGCCGTTGAGTTATGTTGTCCTGCTATTATTTTTATTCGGAATGTATCAAATCATAACGATTGTATACCTATCCCAACTCATTATTGATTCTTTTTTTCCTCCGGTTACAACCATAGAAACGAAGACTAGATTATTTGACCGATTCCTCTATTATTTTTCAAGTGGATTCTTTTTTACCGGTTTGGTTTTCCTGCTTTTTGAACTTCAACACCTAGAAAACACACTCAGTGGAACCAACTTGTTTTGGAAAGCCGGATTTACGGGAATTGCAGTGGCGAGTGTAATAACAATAATCCTCAAAAAATTAACTCCAACTGTTTACTTTGAGAGCAAAAGACGCTATACCGTTCACTTTGGCCTATTTATAGGTGGCTTATTATGGTCAGCTTCCGCAGGTAGTTTTGTCAACCATTTTTACGCTGAGCCTTCAATAAGCACTAAAGAATTTGTCCTCAAACGAAAAAGCACCGGCGGTAAACGCAACGCAAGTCATTGGTTATTTCTCCAAACAAAGCCTTTATCTGAAGAACGTTTTGAAGTAACCGAATCTTTTTTTGAAACCGTAGAAGAAGGACAAACCGTGCTGTTGGATATTCAAAAAGGAAAACTGGAATATGATGTAATTGTCGCTTTTCGGAAAAAGGAAACCATTATAAATTGACGAACTAAAATGAATCTTGTTTGCAAAAAACAAAGTGATTTCTCCTATATTTGTTCAAAATCTAACCAATGAAAAAAATTACTTCTCTATTAGCACTATTGATTATAGTTTCTGCTTGTGGCGTTCGCCAAACTCGTGATATGTTGACTTCCGGTGATTACGACGGTGCCATTCAAAATGCAGTCGAAGGTTTACGTGGCGGTAACAAAAATGCTAAAGGCAAACAAGATTATGTTTACCTACTCGAAGAAGCTTTTGCAAAAGCCAAAGAAAGCGATTTACGCAACATCCAGATATGGTTCAAAGATGCCAATCCGCAGAATTTAGAGAAAATTTATGAGACTTATGTACAACTCAACAATCGCCAAGAAAAGATTCGTCCTTTATTGCCGTTGAAATTATTAAAAGAAGGTCGCGACGCTAAATTTCCTTTTGACGATTACTCTGATCAGATTGTAAGCAGCAAAAATGCTTTAGCCAAATACTTATATGACAATTCGAAAGCTTTATTGGTAACCAAAGACAAAATGACCATTCGCCGTGCTTATGATGATTTATTGTATTTGAGAAGTTTAAATCCCGGATTCAAAGACACCGAAAAACTTATTGAAGAAGCCCAATTCAAAGGCACTGACTTTGTCAATGTTTACACGAAGAACGAAACCAATATGGTTATTCCGGTGCGTTTGGAAAATGATTTATTAGACTTTAGCACCTTAGGTTTAAATGACAAATGGACCGTTTACCACAGCAACCGTGTAAAAGGAATTGATTATGATTATGGCTTAGTGGTGAACTTCCGTCAAATCAATATTTCTCCGGAGCAAATTAAAGAAAAGGAAATCCAAAAAGAAAAACTGATTAAAGTTGGGCTTAAAAACCTTCTCGACGCTAATGGAAATATCGTTAAAGACAGTTTAGGCAACAACATTAAAGTAGATGATATGAGAACTGTGCGCGCTCAAGTTTATGAATTCTCTCAATTCAAAGCCTGTCAAGTTACCGCCAAAGTTGATTATATTGATTTCAGAAACAATCAATTATTACAAACTTTCCCTTTAGCCAGTGAGTTTACTTTTAATTATATGTATGCCAAATTACGTGGTGACAAACGTGCTTGCGAACAAGACTATTACCAATACCTCGACCGCAGAGCGGTGCCTTTTCCTTCTAACGAGCAAATGGTTTACGACACCGGAAACGATTTAAAGAATAAGCTGAAAGACATCATCACGAGAAATAAATTCAGGAAATAAAACTGCTGAAAGCAGACAACAGAAAGCAATAAAAAACGCATTTGAAATTCAAATGCGTTTTTTTTAAATATATCTTTTCAAGTCATCGGCATAAATATCGCCATGGGAAGCATTATAAATGGGTTCGCCATTCTTGATTAGTATCAATTGTGGTGATTGATGTTCGATACCAAAACGGTTAGCTATTTCATTGGAAATATCTCTGTTTTGAAGCAAGTCAAGAAAATAAGGCGTCACCAAATCGTTTAAATCATACTCATTCTCAAACTGCTTTAACGTCATACGGCTAATACCACAACGTGTGCTATGTTTGAAAATAATCACCGGTTTCTCGGTGGATTCATTAATAATTTCATTCAATTGACCCATATCGGTCAATGGTCTCCAATTTACTTTTGAATTGGTGTTTTCTGATTCAGTAGATCCGAATATATTTTTGAATAGGTTCATTCTGACTTGATTTAGGACATTTTGACTGTAAAATAACATAAATTTATAACTAAATCGGTCATTTTGTCTTGATATTCGTTTTGGAACACATATTGTCGATTACTCTCCAAAGTTAACTAAAATATATTTTTATAAAATTCGTTTTAACTTTTAAACAACACACAAAAAAATTTAACTTATGAATATTAATAATTTAACCATCAAATCTCAAGAAGCTATCCAACAAGCGCAGCAAATCGCTCAAAGCTTCGGTCACCAACAAATCGAAAACGAGCACCTTGTCAAAGGAATACTCGAAGTCGATGAGAATGTGACGCCTTTTATCTTAAAGAAACTCAATGTCAATGTCGATTTATTTAAGAAGATACTCGACAGCACTTTGCAAAGCTTCCCGAAAGTTTCCGGTGGCGATATTATGTTGTCTCGCGAAGCCAATACGGCATTGAACGAAGCCAACATCATTGCCAAAAAAATGAACGACGAATACGTTTCGATTGAACATTTGCTCTTGGCTATTTTTAAATCGAAAAGCAAAGTCGCCCAAATCTTAAAAGACCAAGGCGTAACTGAAAAAGGATTGGAAGCCGCCATAGCCGAAATCAGAAAAGGCGAAAGAGTCACTTCTGCTTCGGCCGAAGAAACTTATAACGCACTAAACAAATACGCCAAAAACCTCAACGAACTAGCCAGAAATGGTAAACTCGATCCGGTGATTGGTCGCGATGAAGAAATTCGACGCGTATTACAAATCTTAACCCGTCGTACTAAAAACAATCCAATGTTAGTGGGAGAACCGGGTGTTGGTAAAACCGCTATAGCCGAAGGCTTAGCCCATCGTATCGTGGATGGCGACGTGCCCGAAAATCTTAAAGACAAAATCGTTTACTCGCTTGATATGGGTGCGCTGATTGCCGGTGCTAAATACAAAGGCGAATTCGAAGAAAGATTGAAATCCGTAGTAAAAGAAGTGACTTCGGCTGAAGGCGATATCGTTCTCTTTATAGATGAAATCCACACGCTTGTTGGAGCCGGCGGTGGCGAAGGTGCGATGGATGCAGCCAATATTTTAAAACCGGCTTTAGCGCGTGGTGAATTGAGAGCTATTGGGGCCACGACTTTAGATGAGTACCAAAAATACTTCGAGAAAGACAAAGCTTTAGAGCGTCGTTTCCAAAAGGTAATGGTCGATGAACCGGATACTGAAAGCGCTATTTCTATCTTGCGTGGAATCAAAGAAAAATACGAAACCCATCACAAAGTGCGTATCAAAGACGATGCGATTATTGCGGCTGTCGAGTTATCACAACGCTATATCACTAACCGTTTCTTACCGGACAAAGCGATTGACTTGATGGACGAAGCGGCTTCTAAGTTGCGTATGGAAATCAACTCCAAACCTGAAGAACTCGATGTCTTAGACAGAAAGATCATGCAGTTGGAAATCGAGATTGAAGCCATCAAACGGGAGAATGATGAAACCAAGCTGAAAGGTTTGGGCATGGATTTAGCCAACTTAAAAGAAGAGCGCAACGAAATCTTTACCAAATGGAAATCAGAGAAAGATGTTGTAGACAATATCCAAGCGGTCAAACAGGAAATCGAAGACTTCAAACTTGAAGCCGAACGTGCCGAGCGCGATGGTGATTATGGTAAAGTAGCCGAAATCCGTTACGGAAAAATAAAAGATGCTCAAGAACGTTTAGATGCTTTGCAAACCCAATTGGCCGAAAACCAAGCCGGAACTTCTTTAATCAAAGAAGAAGTCACTCGCGAAGACATAGCCGAAGTAGTAGCCAAATGGACAGGCGTTCCGGTAACCAAAATGCTGCAAGGCGAAAGAGAAAAACTATTGCGCCTCGAAGACGAATTGCATCACAGAGTTGTTGGTCAGGAAGAAGCCATCGAAGCCATTAGCGATGCTGTACGCCGTAGTCGTGCCGGATTGCAAGACATGAAGAAACCCATTGGTACTTTCTTATTCTTAGGAACCACCGGTGTTGGTAAAACCGAATTGGCCAAAGCTTTAGCGGAATATTTATTCGATGATGAAAATGCCATGACGCGTATTGATATGAGTGAATACCAAGAACGCCATAGTGTAAGCCGCTTAGTTGGTGCGCCTCCGGGATATGTAGGTTATGACGAAGGTGGACAACTCACGGAAGCTGTTCGTAGAAAACCTTATTCTGTTATCTTATTAGATGAGATCGAAAAAGCACATCCTGATACCTTCAATATCTTGTTACAAGTACTAGACGAAGGTCGATTAACCGATAACAAAGGACGCTTGGCCGACTTCAAAAACACGATTATCATCATGACTTCCAATATGGGAAGCGCCATTATACAAGAGAAGTTTGAAAACCTTAAAGGTGGTATTGAAGCCGCAACCGAAGCCGCAAAAACGGAAGTTTTAGGGCTATTAAAACAAACGGTTCGTCCGGAGTTCATTAACCGTATCGATGAAATCGTAATGTTTACACCATTGACGGCAGCCAACATCAAACAAATCGTGGGCTTACAGTTGCAAAGTGTAACCAAAATGCTAGCACAGCAAAACATCACTATGGATGCCACACCGGAAGCCATTGCTTATTTAGCTGAAAAAGGTTACGATCCACAATTCGGAGCAAGACCGGTAAAACGTGTTATTCAGCGCGAAGTGCTTAACCAATTGTCTAAGGAAATCTTAGCCGGTAAAGTCACTACAGATAGTATTATTTTGTTAGATAGTTTTGATGGACAGTTGGTATTTAGAAATCAAAGTGAGTTGGTTGAATAAGACATAAGTTTTGCCCTCGTTTAAGCAAAAACACTTATCCCTTTTCCTTCTTCTCTTTTAACTTAAAATAAATAAATTGGTTTTAGTTTGATTGAAAAGCCCCATTAGTTGTAATGACTAATGGGGCTTTTTTATTCGCCTTTCCCGTCTGTATACGGTCAAAGTGGGAATATTACAATTTAAAAAAAGAATTTCGCAACCCTTTCATTTTTAATATGTTCAACTTTACAAAACAACAATAAGTTGTAATTAAACTTATATCAAAATGGAAAAAAATCAAAATGACAACCGCAGTCCACAAAGAGAAAGCGCGTCAAAAGGGAGAACAAATATGGATTTAGACGATACGCCATCGGCTACTGAAACTCGTCAGAATGCCCAAAACCAACACACTGAAACTAAGGAAGAATCAGAGGATAAAAACAGAAAAACTACAACTGAAACAACTAGTAGAGAAGCCGATACTCGAAACAAATAATCAGTAATAATTAAACAATAATAAATATGAAAGACACTTTGAAAACTACAAAACAAAAACAAGCTCATCCGCCAATGAAATCATCACAATTAATGAAGTTGTTTGTCGATGAGTTAAAGGATATCTATTGGGCAGAAAAAGCACTAACCAAAGCCATTCCAACGATGATTCAAAATGCCTCCTCCTTAGAATTAATTGAGGCGTTAACCAATCACCTTGAAGAAACTCACAATCATGTAGAGCGCGTGAGACAAATCTTTGAAATCCTCGGCAAAAAACCGGAAACTAAACCCTGTAAAGCCATGCAAGGCTTGATTGAGGAAGCAGGCGAGATTATGAAGTCATGCGAAGAAGGTCCAATGCGAGATGCAGGAATCATTTCGGCTGCACAAAAAGTAGAGCATTACGAAATGGCCACTTATGGCACCTTGCGTCAGTTTGGGGAAACCCTAAATTTGACCAGAGTGGTGGTGCTGTTAGCCGCAACTCTTCAGGAAGAAAAAGCAGCTGACGAAAAATTGTCAACTGTAGCCATTGATGCAGTTAATGTGGAAGCCGCTTCTGAAGCGATATAAATTATCTAAACTCATTTTCAACAACAATGAATCTGATAACTATGGTAAGCAATTGATTGGATTAGTACCATTTGCAGTCAACTTTAGTCTCACTCAAACATGTGAATCTTAAAAGTTTATCAAAGAGTATTATAACATATTTTGATTCCAATAGGTTGACCTTTGTTGTACAATACAGTTGGATTTTAAAAATGATTAATAACAAGTAAATAAAAAAATTATGAGTACAGGAAAAGTAGTATTAGGAACATTAGCCGGTTTAGCTGTTGGTGCAGTTTTAGGAATTCTTTTTGCACCCGAAAAAGGTTCAGTAACGCGTCAGCAAATTGCAGACAAAGGAAATGATTATGCTGATGATTTAAAATCAAAGTATAAAGAGTTTGCTGATTCAGTATCGGAAAAGTTTCAAAGTGCCAAACATGACGCACAAGAAATAGCCGAAAATGGAAAAGCTAAATTTGAAGACATAAAAAAAGAGGCCGCCAATACGATGTCTAATTATAAATCATAAATAAGCCTATTATGATTGACAATGCAACACCCATAGAAACGCTTTTTGAGCGCGCTCAAGTTTACAGCAAATCTACCGTCAAATTGTTTAAGCTTAATGCCATAGACAAGTCGGCAGACGTTGTATCTTCAATGTTGGCTCGTCTTACTGTTATCATGACAGTTGTATTGTCAATCGTAATTATTAATATCGGGATATCCATTTGGGTAGGCAAATTACTGGGCGAAGTATTCTATGGATTTTTAATCATTGGCGGCTTCTATGCTTTAATGGCATTGATGCTTCACATTTACCGTTACCAATGGATCAAACATCCTATCAGCAATTCGATTGTTAAAAAAATGATGAAAGAAAAAGTGCTATGAAAACCAACAACGAAACCGAAGAATTAAACCAGATGATTCTTGTTGCCCAAGCACAAAACGAAACCGACTTGCGACTACTGCAAGAGCAGTTTGAATTGACATATGAAAGTTTGAAACCTGCCAACATCATTAAAAACGTCTTTCACAATATGACCAATACACCCGATATCAAAGACAACATGGTCAGTAGTGCCATTGGTCTAACTTCCGGTATTATGGGTAAAAAACTTGTGATGGGAAGCTCACATAGCCCGGTTAGAAAAGTAATAGGAACCGTTGTTCAATTTGCGGTAACCAACTTGGTTTCCAAATACACCGGAGGCTTTTCAGCCATTGCAGGCAATATGTTTAAAAGTTTCTTCAACAAAAAAAGCAGTAAAACCAATTGAAAAAAGGAATGACTACTCGTTTCAAAAATTTCTTTACCATATTAAAAATCACTGCCCAAAAATGGTGGGACAGAGATCCCTTTAAAGAAAGCGCCGTTATAGCCTATTATGCCATCTTTGCCTTGCCCGGATTACTGGTCGTAATCATTACACTGGCAGGCTATTTTTTTGGTCAAGAAGCGGTTAACGGACAAATAACCGGACAGTTCACTGCCGTTATGGGTGCCGATACTGCACTGCAAATTCAAGACATTATTGCCAAAGCTACCCAATCCCGAAACTCCGTTTGGGCGACTATCATTGGGATAACTACTATTTTAGTAGGCGCCACCGGTGTCTTTGTAGAGTTCCAAAAATCTTTAAACAACATTTGGAACGTTCAAGCCGATGTGTCTAAATCGGGAATCGCAAGTTTTCTTAAAACAAGACTGTTCTCTTTCGGCGTAATTATCGCCATGGCTTTTATCCTTATCCTATCATTAGTTATCTCTGCGGCACTGGCGGCACTGAGTAATTTAATTACCTATTACTTCTCTACCCTATTCTTGGTCGTACTTCAATTCTTTAATTTTATCGTCTCCTTGGGCATATTGGCATTACTGTTTGCAGTAATGTTCAAATTCTTTCCCGATGCCAAAATAAAATGGAGACATGTTTGGGTAGGCGCTTTAGTAACCGCCTTGTTGTTTGAAACAGGCAAATTTGGTCTAGGCTTATACTTCGGTCAAGCCCATCCCGGTTCGGGTTATGGTGCTGCGGGTTCTATCATCTTAATCCTGCTTTGGGCATCGTACTCGTCTATGATTGTCTTCTTTGGTGCCGAATTCACCCACATCTACGCCGAAAAAACAGACGGCAAAGTCGCACCCGATGAGCATGCCGTTAAGGTGGTGGAAGTGAAAACGAAAGTGGTGAAGGAATAGCGCAATTAGGCATTAGTAATTAGCCAATAGCCATTAGTTTAACAAGTGTGTAGCGATTGCGAATAGTTACTACTGCCTATCCTTGTAACATTTCCCCTCTTTCCCCTACTAATTCCCAAAATCATCCATCAAAACAAATCAAAAATCACATGAAAAACTACCTTTCATCAGCAGCGCTATGCTTTATTGTCATGAGCTGTACTCCTTTCAAACCTGCTATTAGCCATGCCGACATCAACACTTTAACCGAGTATAAGGTCAAAGGCAGACAAGGCATTTTAATCAATCAGAAACTTACTTTTGGCGAGTACACCACGTCTAAAGTAAAACGCTCATGGACTAAAGGCGGCAATACCCGTGTGCCGGTATCGGTTTCTCCGGTGGTTGATTTTCTTTATCCGGAGATTCTTACGGCAGACAACAGCAACCGCTACCAAACCTTTGCGTTCCAAATGAATGACGGCCTGCAAAACTACACCGATGTTTATGCGGCTACTGACTTTGCTTCAGAACGCCTTTTAGTAGGCAATAACCCAAACAGCATCGTTAACATCATTAAAGACGTTACCGGTAAAGGAATTGATCAGTCTTATATGTTTTATGCCCAAATATTTGTAAACCAAGACAACAAACCTTGGGAATTGGTGCTCGACAATAACGCTTCGCAACGGGACGCCAAGCAATATGTAGGTTACTTTGGCTATGACCAAAACCGATACTACACGCTAAAACCTATTACCGAGTTACAAACCAGTAAAGGCCCAAAACCCATTTGGATGGGCTCTGTAGGCTACGAAATATGCAACCCTAACAACCAAGCTGTTGCGGCGGTTTCGCTCATGGACAACGGACTGGTTTACCTTGCCCCTACTAACCTTGAAGAACGGTTTTTACTGGCTAATCTTTGTGCTACTTTGCTGTTGCAACAGGATATAGCGGAGTAAGGAAAAAGGTGCTGAGGTTTCAAGCAGTAAACTTAATAAGTACACTGAGCAAAGTTATAGTTTGTATTCCTATCAACTGTCTTGTCCCTTTTCTTAATTGTCATCCTGAGCTTGTCGAAGGATACTCCATTTATAAGAAATTTATGTTAATAACTTCGCTATAAATCACTACTAATGGGGATTGATTCTCACTTTTAAATGTGTTAAATTTGATAATACTAATTTAGATAAGAGATTATAGAGTTGATTTATAATGCTTATCGGGACGTTGGCAGCAATCATTTTTTAACCCATACAATTAAATGAACTTTCAAATTACAAAAGAAGTCGATAGATTTATTAAAGAAAATTACGATGCTTGCAGCAAATGTAATCGAACTTATGTGACAGATGAGGAAGTGATATTTGGCTATTCAAAAGAAAATAAAATGTTATCAGTCGGCTCGTGTTGTGAAAAATATTTAACAAAAAAACATTTGAAACGATTTTATGGGGAAAGACCGTATAAAAGTCCAAAAAAAGATGAGATACTTTGGAAATTCATGGATTTACCAAAGTTTGTTTCTATGTTAAAAACGAAGTCTTTATTTTTTACTAGAGCAGATAAATTTGATGATCCATTTGAAGGAGCAAGAGGTACACTAAAAAACAAAGAACAATGGGATGAAATTTATTTAAAATATCTTATCGATATTTCTAAAAAAATTTCTAACGACAAAAATAGACCTGATAAAGAAATTGAGGAAGAAGCACAAAAAAATCTTCAAAACTGGGAACTACAAGCTATTGAAAGGAAATCGAAAACTGGAGTAAATTGTTGGCACGAAAACCAGTTTGAATCAGAAGCAATGTGGAAACTTTATACGTCACTTGATTATGGTATTGCAATAAAAACAAATTACAAAAGATTATATGAAGCACTTGGATCTGATCCTGATATCGACATTGGACGGATTAATTATATCAATTTTGACGAAACATTTGCACATTTTTTTGAGCCTTTTTGGTACAAAAGAAAATCCTTTATGCACGAAAATGAGATCAGAGCAATAATTCGTCAAGATAAGGAAATAGAAGGATTTGGAAAATTGATGCCAGTTGATTTAGAAATGTTAATTGAAACTATTCATGTGTCGCCAACCGCACAATCATGGTTTTCAGAATTAGTCATTGATATTATGGAAAAATACAAATTAAAGAAAACTGTTTCTGAATCTTCTCTGAATGACAAACCATTTTTCTAAAAAAAATGACTACAGCTAAAAGCAGTTTGTGATAATTGCGTGGCTTGGGATTATCCCTAGTTTTCTCTGAAAATTCAAAAAGGAAGTTTATATTTGGAATCATAAGTAATAAATAGTCGTAGCTGATATATTTGCGGCACGTTATGCGTCAGTTTTCGGATTGTGCAAAAGAAGAAGCTAAAGTTTCCAAAATGACATGGGAAAGTTCTAAAATTACATGGGAAAGTTCTGAAACGACATGGGAAAAGTCTGAAAAGATACCTGCCAAGTCCGAAAAGGTATCATGAACTTCCGAAAAGCTGTCAACAAAGTCTGAAAAGACATCATGAACTTCCGAAAAGCTGTCAACAAAGTCTGAAAAGACATCACGAACTTCCGAAAAGCTGTCAACAAAGTCTGAAAAGGCATCACGAAGTTCAGAAAAGGTATCATGAAGTTTGGAAATGCGCAAAACCGCAGCACATTGTGTGCTATTTTCTAGCAACTGAAATCCAACTGAAAATTGTAACCAATTTAAAAATAACAGACATATTGAGTGATATTAAAATTTTAAAAATTCACTATGAGAAATAGAAGAAATTGGTTAAAGCAAACAAGTTTAGGGATTGTAGGTTTAGGGATTATTCCGTTTGAGAGTTTTGCAGTTCCAACAAAAGAAGACCTCATTGAAGAAAAAAATGTAAGCCTAATTCGGTTAAGGTCAAACGAAAATCCTTATGGCCCATCAGTATTGGCAAGAAATGCAATGAGTGATAGTATAAATGTCAGTAATCGCTATGATTGGGAATTGACAGACGAACTAATTGGAAAAATTGCCCAAAAACATAATTTAACTGATCAAAACATATTATTGGGTGCGGGTTCTTCGGAAATTTTAAATTTAGTTGCTTTGTATTGCTCAAAAAAAACAGGAAATTTAATTATTGCGGAAACTACTTTTGATTATTGGACAATAACCGCTGAAAACGCAGGGCTTAAAAAAATTGCAATCCCATTAACCGCTGATAAAAAGCATGATTTATCAGCAATGTTAAATGCCATTGACTCTGATACGAGATTGATTTATATATGTAATCCTAATAATCCAACGGGAACAATTTGTGCAAGTGAAGCACTTTTAAATTTTATAAAGGAAGCCACAAAAAGAACAAAAGTTTTAGTGGATGAGGCCTACCTGGATTATACAGACCAACCATCACTTGCCAATCTTGTAACAGAGAATAAAAATATAATTATTGCCAAAACCTTCTCAAAAATATATGGTTTAGCAGGTTCACGCATTGGATATGCAATAGCACATCCGGAAACCATAATGGAAATGAGCCAATTACAATTTTCTACAAATGGAAGTGTAAGCATAGTATCAGCTTCAGGAGCTTTAGCCTCGTTAAAGGACAATAAATTTGTAGCAGAAACAATTTTGCTTAATGCAGAAGCAAGAAAATACACAATTGAACAATTGGAGAATTTAAAAATACGTTGTATTCCGTCGCATACAAACTTTGTCTATTTTTCATTAGAAAATTATAACAAAGACTTTTTTGAGCAGTTAAAAAAGAACAATATTCTTGGGACAAAGATTTACGAAGAAAAAGGAAAATGGTCAAGAATTACCATTGGTACAATGACAGAAATGAAACAATTTATTAAAGCATTAGAGTAAATATAAAAACAGCGCCTAACAAAGAACTGTGCTTAAAAA
>NZ_DLGY01000004.1:402-78609 GCF_002482945.1 Flavobacterium sp. UBA7682 | reverse complement strand
GCGGAGAAAGAGGGATTCGAACCCCCGGACCTGTTACAGTCAACAGTTTTCAAGACTGCCGCAATCGACCACTCTGCCATTTCTCCAATAAGTCGGGCATTAATTTCTCAATGCGGTTGCAAATATAGCAACCTTTTTCATTTTGCAAAAAGATTTAGGGTAAAAAATTAACTTATTTTTTTACCAAAAAGCTATTTCATTAATGCTGTGCCATTTAACGAATGTTATCTTGTAAGTTAAACGCTTTTTATAGTTTATTGATATAATTACTAAACAAATCTTTGAACTGATATCCTACTGCCACTCTATCCTTGCTCAATTTGTCATACTCAACTAAACCCCACAACAAAAATTCCTTCAGGAAATAGCGATCTTCCGATAAACAATTGGGTTGGTATTTCTGAACTAAATCGGATAATGGAGTGATAGCATCTAATTGTTTTTGATACTCATTGTCTGTGGCGTCATCGAGCAATTCGAAACCTGTTTCGGTAAAAAACCATTCGAGTACTTTGGCGTACGGACTGGCATCGGCATCGCGTTCCAATTTCTCAATTTTGGGAAAGTAAGCCGGAAAAAAGGTTTTAATGGCATCGCCTATTAAATGTTGGGCCACCACGGCAGCTCCTTCTTGTTCGCCTTCATAAACCAATTCTACCTTACCGGTAATGGCCGGAATGATCCCCATAAAATCAGACAAACGCACCATCGTAGTATCGGTTCCTGCCAATAATGCCCTGCGCTCGGCGGTGCTAACTAGGTTTTCAAAAGCGGTAATGCTCATTCGGGCACTGACCCCACTTTTGGAATCAATATACTCACTCTCTCGGGCTTCAAAACTTATCTGCTCCAACAAGTCTTTGGCTAACGAAGGAACATAAACCGTATTGGCTTGTTGTTCATCTAGCTTAGCCTCTTGATCTGTAATGGTTCGGGCTATGGCTATCGTTTCGGGGTAATGTGTCAATATTTGGGAACCTATACGATCTTTTAACGGGGTAACAATACTACCTCTATTGGTGTAATCTTCCGGGTTGGCGGTGAATACAAATTGCATGTCTAACGGCAAGCGGAGTTTAAAACCTCTTATTTGAATATCCCCTTCTTGTAAGATATTGAACAAGGCGACTTGAATGCGTGCCTGCAAATCGGGTAATTCATTGATCACAAAAATACTGCGGTTGGCTCGGGGAATCATCCCAAAATGGATGACGCGATCATCGGCATAGGAAAGTTTTAAATTGGCGGCCTTTATGGGGTCAATATCGCCTATCAAATCGGCAACGGTAACATCGGGCGTAGCTAACTTTTCGAAAAAGCGTTCGCTGCGGTGAACCCAATTCACTGGTGTGGCATCACCTTGTTCGGCAATAAGGTCTTGTGCAAAACGCGACAACGGTCGCAAAGGATCATCATTAATCTCAGAACCCGCCACTACCGGAATATACTCGTCTAATAATTCAATCATTTTGCGTGCCAAGCGTGTTTTGGCCTGACCGCGAAGTCCCAATAAATTAATGTTGTGGCGTGATAAAATGGCCCGCTCCAACTCGGGGATAACTGTGTTTTCAAATCCGTGTACCCCTTCAAATACCGGCTGCCCCGATTTTATTTTGTTACGCAAATTATCGCGAAGCTCATCTTTGATGCTTTTGGGGGTATAGCCTGCTTTTTTTAATTCGCCTAGTGTTTTTATGTTGTCTGTTTTCATTTTAAGTGGTATGTTGTTTGTTGTCGGTTGACGGTTGTCGGTTGTCGGTTCTCCTATTCCTAATTCGTAATTCCTAATTCGTAATTCTCTTTTCCCTAACTATCTATCTCAACTTCTTCTTTCTATTGGTTTCATAATCCTCAAAGATCATCTCGCCCAACCCTTTTAATCCCGTGTAAAAGGCTTTCCCTTGGTTGGCCTCGGTAAACCGGTTGACAAACTGCTGTAAATAGGGGTCGTTGGCAATCATAAACGTGGTGATGGGAATGTGCAATTTACGGGCTTGTGCGGCTTGGTTGTAGCACTGCTCCACGATGTATTGGTCTAAACCATTGCTGTTCATGTAGTAGGTACCGTCCTTTTCGCGCACGCAACTGGGTTTGCCATCGGTTATCATAAATATCTGCTTGTTGGTATTGCGCTTTCTGCGGAGGATGTCCATCGCCAATTGCAAACCGGCTACGGTATTGGTATGGTAAGGCCCTACGGTTAAATAAGGCAAATCTTTAATGGCAATGGGCCAAGCATCGTTACCAAAAACCAAAATGTCAATGGTGTCTTTGGGGTAGCGCGTGGTAATTAATTCGGCTAAGGCCATGGCTACCTTTTTGGCGGGCGTAATGCGGTCTTCCCCATACAAAATCATGCTGTGGCTGATGTCAATCATCAGTACGGTACTCATTTGGGCTTTGAACTGGCTGTCTTCAACGACCAAATCGTTTTCGGTTAATTGAAACTCTCCTGCACCATTATTGATTTGGGCATTGCGAATACTTTCGGTGAGTGAAATGTTTTCGAGGCCATCGCCAAAGTGGTAGGCTCTGAACTCGCCTGTTTTTTCATCGCCGTTGCCGGAGTATTTGGTTTTGTGGTTCCCACTACCCGACTTGTTGAGATTGCCAAATATTTGGTCTAGGGCCGCTTGTCTAATGGCTCTCTCGGTTTTGGCGGTAATGCTCATGCCACCGGTGCCATCGGGTTTTACTTCCTCGCGGATGTAGCCCTTTTTCTTTAAATCTTCTACAAAATCATCAATGGTGTATTGGTCGTCTGTTAGTTTATACTCAACATCCAATTGCCGCAGCCAATCAATGGCTTCTTCAAAATCGCCGGAGGTGTGGGTAATTAATTCTTTGAATAGGTCAAACAATTTATCAAATGGCGAAAGAAATGGTGCTTCGTAGGGCTTAAAGAAAAATCCTTTTTTAATCTGCTTTTCCATATGCTATAAAATTATCATTTATAGTTAAGACGTACGCCCAAACGAATGTTAATTTTTAGTGAAAGTGAGGGGTAGGATGTTTTGTAGTGAACGAGCTTCTCGATACAATTTTACAAAGTAAAAACTAGCGTTTTTGCTTTGTAAAATCACTCGAAGTGACGCCCTTCGATACAATTTGAATTGCATTCAAAACACTCAGGGTGACGGTATTTAGTTGTTAGAACGTCAGTTCGAGTGGTTTTTGTGGAACGTAATGGGATAAAAGTGTATAGAAACGTTGTGTAAGAGGCTTCTCGATACAATTTTATAAACTAAAAACTAACGTTTTCAGTTTATAAAATCACTCGAAGTGACGCCCTTCGATACATTTTTGGCAAAGCCAAAAACACTCAGGGTGACGGTATGGAGATGTTTAGTGACAATTGAAGTGACGCCCTTCGATACATTTTTGGCAAAGCCAAAAACACTCAGGGTGGCGGTATGGAGATGTTTAGTGACAATTGAAGTGATGTCCTTCGATACATTTTTGGCAAAGCCAAAAACACTCAGGGTGGCGGTTTAGTAGAGGCTCGTCAGTTCGAGTGGTTTTTGTGGAGTGTAACGCAACAAAAAATGTATCGAGAACCGTTGTTTCAACTGAACTTCTTTTTTGCCAAGTTGGGTAAAGCGTCATAGTCCCCTTTTATCAAGGCTTCTTTCTTAACCCTTGACCATTTTTTAATTTGCTTTTCCTTTTCAAAAGCTATATTGATATCTGTGAACTCGCAGTAAAAAACTAGTTCGAGTGGTCTTCTTTTAAATGTATAACAATCGGGATAATAACCTATATCGTGTTGGAATATCCGTTGCGTTAAATTACTTGTAACTCCTGTGTAATAAGTGCCATCGGAACATTTGAGTATGTAGACGTAGGATTGCTTCATCTTATAAAAGTAAGAAATAATCTATTTAAAATTGCTTCTCTATACAATTTTATAAACTAAAAACTAACGTTTTCAGTTTATAAAATCACTCGAAGTGATGCCCTTCGATACGTTTTGAATTGCATTCAAAACACTCAGGGTGACGCCCTTCGATACATTTTTGGCAAAGCCAAAAACACTCAGGATGACGTTTATTACAATTTTAGATTCTTGTAGTCTTTCTTTTTAATGCTTTCCTTATGCACTATATATGCAGTATCTATGTACCATTAGTACTTCTTAATCACTTATTTAGAATATCGATTATAGATGATTATGTATGATTATTTGTGATTATAGACGATTACAGTCGATTATACACTATTTCTTACGGTTGGTGTTTGAGAATTGGATTCTTTGTGTAATCTTTGGAATTCATTATTAGATTTTAGTTGCAACGATAATCGGAATGAGGAACAATGAAAATGAATGTTAATCGTAAAAATTTAAAATTATGGCCAGACAAAGAGGACCATTAAAGGTGCAAGGCACCTTGGGTGACATCAACTTTTATAAAAGTCAGGATGGTTACCTTATCCGCGAAAAGGGCGGTGTGAACGGAAAGAGAATTAAGCAAGATCCTGTTTTTCAGCGAACGCGAGAAAACGGGATGGAGTTTGGCAGGGCTGCACGGGCTGGTAAGTTACTGAGAATGGCAATACGACCGCTATTGCTGCATGCGGATAATCGTGTTGTGAGTAGGTTGCACCAACAAATGATGGGTGTCCTTCATGCTGACCTCAGCAGTGCCAGAGGGTTAAGAAATGTTGTTGACGGTGATGTGGGATTGCTCACCGATTTTGAGTTTAACATTAGGTCTCCGTTGGGTTCGACGTTTTTTGCTCCGTATATAGGGACGATAGACCGGGTTACCGGAGTTATAACGCTTGAGGTTCCGGCTTATGTTCCAACGGAAATGATTATGACTCCGGATGGTGCTACGCATTATAAAATCATTAGCGGTGGTGCTGAGCTTGATTTTGTGAATCGGGCTTTTGTGGTTGACACCAGTGAAAGTGCTGTGCTGCCGTGGAATGGATTGCCGACTGTGGCTTTGAGTCACAGTCATCAGGTAACGGCTGTCAGTACTCACCCTTTATTTTTGGTTTTGTGCTTGGCGTTTTATCAAGAAGTTAATGGGGAAATGTATGCGTTACAGAATGGGGTCTTTAACAGTTCGGCTGTTTTGAAGGTTAGTAAGGTTTAAAAGGTAATTGTTGCATTAATTGCCCTCGATGAGTTTTGTGCTTGTTGGGGGCTTTTTTTATTAAGGCTCTGAGGTGCTGAGGCTCTGAGGGACTGAGGTTTTTATCTGTGTTAACTTAGAGGATCTTTTTCTTAGAGGAGCCCTTCAAATCACGATAGTTATTGGGACAGTCCTTCAACAAGCTCAGGATGACAATTGTATTTTTGATTGGGTTTTTGGTTGCCAATTAGGGTATGTAATTCCCGAATCACACACTATAGTGTTTGATTTCGGGATTTTTATTTTTTAGTTTTGGTCCTACTTTCCTGATTGCTCGCCGACTATTTCATCTCTATATATTTATGCACCCGTCAGAAAACCAAGAACGGATTAAAGCTATTTATCGTATGCTGTTTGCTATTGTTAACGGCAATTTGGGGTATAGAATGGTGTTGGATGGTGCCGATGAATCCTTTGATGAATTGGCGACTCTGCTAAACCAATTGGCTGAAAAACTGGAGGAATTGAATTATTATAATCCGTACCTCAGTAGTAAAACTGATTTGGCCTCGTCTGATGAAGCCAGTTTGCATGTAGTTCAAAAGGTACTTGATTACATTCAAAATAACTTGGAGGAACCCCTCCCATCGACTAAGAAACTGGCTCGAATGTTTGGTACCAACGAATTTGCCTTAAAAGACAATTTTCGGAAACTGCAAAAGACGAGCATTTATCAATTCTATAATGATGAACGGCTGAAAAAAGCTCATTTGCTTATTGAGGAAACAGCCCTTCCTTTTAAAGATATTGCCCTTAGTTGTGGCTTTAGTGATTATCCTAACTTCTTAAAAGCATTTAAGAAAAAATACCACTATTCCCCCAGTAGGGTAATCAGAAAAGGCGATGCAGGTCTGATTTCATAAGCCTTTTTCTTTTTTTACCTATTTAAATTCCCAAATTAACCTTTCCTAAAGCCTTTAAATTCAAAACTTTACCACAGTAATTATTAAAACACTGTTGTGATGACACTTTCTGCTTCCTTTAAATCTTGCTTTATATATGTTGTTGCGCTGTTGCATATGGTGCTTTATGTGTATGCGGCAGTTAATAAGGTGGTGGATTTTGAGAATTTTCAGGTGCAGTTGGGGCAGTCGCCGTTGTTGAGTGCTTATGCGGGGTTTGTTTCTTATGCGGTTCCTGTTGTGGAACTGGTGATTGTGGGGTTGTTGTTTTTTGGAAGAACACGGTATTTGGGTTTGTATGCTTCTTTGTGTTTGATGGTGATGTTTACGAGCTATATTTTTATTATGCTGCATTTTAGTCCGTTTGTGCCTTGCTCTTGTGGTGGGATATTGGAGAAATTGAGTTGGAACCAACATTTGCTTTTTAATCTTTCATTTTTCATATTAAATTTAAGTGCTTTACTACTACACGACAATCCAAAAACGGGATTGTTTTCTAAAAAAATGACAGCGCTGGCCGGTTTGTTTTTGAGTATTGTCGTGGTGGTGGTATTGTTTTTATTGTCGGAGAATGTGATTCACCATCGGAACAACTTTACAAGACGCTTTCCGAAACATCCGACTACAGCCAAAAAAAGCATTGAACTGCCCTATTCCTCCTATTACATCGCCGGATATGATGCCAAACATATTTATCTGGGAAATAGAACTGCGCCTTTGTTGGTTACCATCTATGACTTGAATCTAAATAAAAAGAAAGAAGTTCGTATTGATTTACCCCGAATGGATTTTCCATACAAAGCACCCCGATTGACTATTAAGCCACCGTACTTTTACTTCACCGATGGGACTGTTCCCTGTGTTTTCGTTGGGGATACTCTAACTTGGAAAGCCGAATTGAGAAGTCATACTCATGATTATTTTAGTGCCTTCTTGCCTATCAATAAGGAAACTGCCGTGGTAAGGGCTGTGAGTTCCAAAACAAAACAAAATGTACTTGGGTTGTTGTCGTTTGGTGGAGAAAAGCCATTGTCCTTACACCAAAATCTGCTTAAAAAACAAGTTGATGGTTTGTTTGATACCAGTGGGCAACTGGTGTACAATGCACAGACTCATCAAATCGTCTATACTTATTTTTATCGCAATCAATTCCTGATTATGAATCCCAAGCTCGAGTTGTTACTGACCGGAAAAACAATTGATACCATCAGCAAGGCTCAGGTCAAGGTGGCCAAAATCAAATCGAAAAATCAAAATGTATTGGCTGAACAGCCTCTACTGGTAAATCGACTTGTGGCTACTTATGGAAATTATCTTTTCGTCAATTCCGCCTTAATAGGTAAACATGAGCCAAAAATCATGTGGGACAAGGCTTCCATCATTGATGTGTATCATCTGAAAAACAACACTTACGCCTTTAGCTTTTATCTCTATCATAAACAAGGTATCAATATGGATGAGTTTATCGTGATTGACGATTATGTTGTTAACCTCAACGGTAGGCATCTCACCATTGAACGATTAAAAACTGATTATTATAAACCTTGGTAATTCTAAATTCCTTTATGACAATATACAGCGCAGTATCAGGGTAAGACCGAAAACCTGTAACAGAGTAGGTCATCAACTATTAAATTTTACTATTATGAAAACAACGTTTTTAAAACCCGTTTTTTCTTTATTTGCTGTGGCTTTTGCCGTTTTTGCAGCATTTGCTTTTAGTCCGGCTCCCGAAGCCGGTAAAGTTGTCGATATCTGGGGACACAACCCGGAAGACGATTGTGATGTAACCAGTACTTTATGTTCTGACAACGTGTTACAACCACAATGTCGCATTGGTACTAATGGCGCCTTCTTATACGATATGAGCAGCGAAACCGACTGTGTCATTGAATTGTACAGAAAAGTAAATTAGCCAAAGAAGAAGCCGAAACGCATTCGTTTTGGCTTCTTTACTAATTCTCTACTTTGCTTTTTCCTTAAGATAAAAATCAAACCATTCTTTAATTTTCATTGTCAAATCCTTTTGCAATTTTGAGTCCTTTATTGTATGTCCTTCATTTTCATACACTATAAAAAGATTCTTTTTTCCAAGCCTTCGCAATGCCATATGGAATTCCGATCCCTGAGTCCACAAAACACTGGTATCTTTTTTCCCTGCCCAACTTAACAAAGGTGTTTCACACTGTGCAACATGATGCAAGGCACTATTCTTACTATATGCCTCCCAATTTTCAAAAGGTGAAAATCCATACCGGTGTTGTTGTGATTCATAACGCCAAGCATCGGGTCTTCTGGCTGGAGTAGAATAGGATAAATACCCGCTTATAGTATTCGTAGTACCGGAAGCACTCACCGCAGCCTTAAACAGCTTTGTCTGCGTAATGATAAAAGCACTTTCATATCCTCCAAAAGAATGACCAATAAGACCAATGCTATTCTCCTCCACTATACCCATGCTTTTCACTTTTTCAACAGCAGCCACCACACAATCTAATGCTGAAAGCCCTACTTCACCCGGAGTATAGACTATATCCGGAAACAACACAAGATATCCATTGAGAAAATAGTGCGCGGCATTAAAGCCGACAGAATCAAATTCAGTAGGAACAATATAGTTATGAAATCCCGGAGATTGTTTTTCGTAAATAAAAACCACCATGGGATACTGCTGACCCGGAACGTAATCAGTCGGTTTGTATAGAATTCCTTTTAACGGCACACCCTGCTTATTTTGATAGGCTATTAATTCTGCCTCGCCCCAGCTGTAGTTTTTGGCCAATGGATTGGATTGGAAAACAGTTTTCACCGGTTGACTGCCTTTAAAATGCATTAGCTTTGGCGGGCTTACCGCAGTTTCCTCCACAAAAATATAATCCTCGGTATGCGCTGCTTTTTGCACGTTGCTTTTTCCCGAATTACTGAACAGTAGTTTTGATACTGAAAAATCAGGGTTCATTTTGTAATAGCCACTTTTTCCGTTATCTGACCTTCCGTATAATAGCAATCCCTTGGAGAAATCAATGTCCCTGACCAAGTATTCGTCTTTATACAGTTTTCTCGCTAACGGATAGAGTTCCTCACATACTCTAAATTGCACGTTTGCTTCTTTCCCCCGCGTAATCCTTCGGGCAGAATAATCAATACTATTAATGAGCCACATATCGTAATGGTCATACACTATAAAATACTTTTCGTCTGCCGACCAACCCGGACTTGCGAACGGATAGGGAGGTCCGGCTTCATAGCGTTGGTGGTCAGTGACTGCAATGGGGATGGCTGCGGTCAGGTTGTGATGGATTCCTTTGCGAATATCATAAATCCACCAATTTCTTTCCTTGTAATAGTATAAATAGTTGCCCTTTGGGGATGCTCCAGTCATTCCGGGTGCTGTAGTATGCTTGGTCAGCCATAATTTTTCTTCCCCCGACTCCATATTTTTTAAATACATATCCGCCGGAGCTACATGCCCATACTGGGGTTCATACTGTTTGAGGTCATAACAAACGGCATATTTACCATCAATGGTTAGCATGGCATTTGGCCGTTCATTGGTACCTATCAGTACCACTTTATTCTCTGAAGGAAACCACGATGCCACTTTATTCAATGGCTTTGGGTCGCCATACAACTTGTTCCAGCCGTATTCATAAGGAGTGTCTGTATCCCAAACCTCAAAGGGTTGTTTCACCTCTTTCTTTTTGGGCTCGCTGTAATTAAAGAAAACCTGCCGTCCATCATTTGAAAATCGTAGTGCAGCGTTTCCTTCTCCGAAAATCACCTGGCCTTTTAGCACCTCACTTTCAAACGGATTTAGTACCGTAGTTTTTTGGCTTTCTAAATTGTAGTGGTAAATCTTGAAGGATGCCATATCATTGGCTTTTGCCATTGGCTCCAGAAAACAAATGGCATTAGCCTCATCATTCCAAGTTAACTTTCTGTAGCCTGCATCAGAAAATGGCAGCTTGGTTGTTGTTCCCTTATGGTAGTATTGCACCGCTTGCTTTGACACCATGGCAATTTTACCGTCTTTACTGATTGCCCACTCGCTACAGTCGTCAAATACATTTTCCTTACCGGTATCCAAATTGAATACCGTTAGCGTCTGTTCTTTTTCGGTTTTACTTACAATGGCCAAATCCTTTTCGGTAAACTCGTAGTCTATTACATCTAAGTATGTCGTTTCCCGGTTATTGGCAAGGTCCCGTATGCTGAGTTTGCCTTCCTTTTCTACCACCGCCAAATACTTTCCGTCTTTGCTAAAGGAACCCTCCTCAGCCTCCGGAAATGCCGTTCTTTTCTTTCCTTGCCTTTGCTGCACAAAGAGGGTGTCTGCTCCGTAATCATAATTGAGTTTGTAACTTACCCATTTGCCATCGGCGGCTATTTTTTCATCAACCAACCTACTCCATTTGGCATAGTCGGCAACGGTTAGCTGTTTTTTGGTCTTATTTTGACCAAAGGATGGTACCGCCTGTAAAAGCGACACCATCATCATAAATACATAAATAGTCTGTTTCATTAGTATCCGGGATTTTGGGGTAACAAATTATTGTTTAAAAGCAGTTCGGCGGCAGGTAGCGGAAAGAGCAAATCAGTAGCCTCCCAATTGGGTTTGATTGGCGAAAGTACCGGCGCAGCCTGCCCTGTTCGTTTCAAATCAAACCAGCGGTGCCCCTGCTCTGTAAACAGTTCGTATTTTCGCTCTTTGGCTACAGCTGCCAGCAGGTCTGTTTGAGTGACTGCTGTTGTTGCCAGTAATCCTGCCTTAGTTCGTATTTTATTAATGTCGGCTTGCGCTCCGCTAACATTGTTAAGCTGTGCATAGGCTTCGGCTCTGATTAAGTACTGCTCGGGCAGTCTGAACAAAATGGTGTATTCTTCTGATGTGGCCGTGGCACCGGTCTTTTTGTATTTATAAGACATGTACCAATTTACCCCGCCGGTAGTGACTGTGCGCACCCAATTGGTTCGTCGTAAATCTCCGGTTTCAAAGGAGGCGACGAACTGTGGCGACAAAAACGGTTTGGACGGTGGTCCGCTGGAATAGATAAAAGTACGGCCATCTTTGGCATTCAACCCAGGAGTACCGGGATGCAACGCCAAAATTGTAGAAGTCGATGCGCGCAGGAACTCCGTAGCAGGATTGTTCACCCAAACATAGGTTGGATTGTCGATAACGGCTGTTGCTTTGGCGGCGGCATTCGTCCAATCTTCCCGGTACAGATACACCCTTGCCAGTAATGCCTGCACGGTGGCTTTATTGGCACGTACCCGCTCTGTGGATGGATAGGTGTTCGTTAACAACGATTCCGCTAGTAAGAGGTCCACGGTTACTTTTTGCACCACCTCGTCGGCAGGTGTTTTTCCTATGGTTGCATTTGTAACATAATTGGTGGTGGTCACATACGGAATGTCGCCAAAAACATTGGTCAGGTAAAAATGGAGGTACGCTCTTAAAAAGTACGCTTCACCTGTGAGTCTTTCTCTATCTGCCGTGCTGATTGCTGTAGCGTCGGCCAATCCTTCGAGTACCATATTGGCGGCATATATTTCAGTGTAGGTATTGGCCCATAATGGTTTTAGCAAGCCGTTTGACGGCACCATGGTGTGGTCATAAAATTGCGTGATCTCCGGATTCTGAGCGGTAAACTGCATTTCATCCGTATAGCAGGAAAGCAATACCGAGACACCACCCAATGTGCCGCTAACCATTCCTAATTCTCTGATATGGGCGTAAATGTCGGAAACAGCCGCTTCTGCGGTTTCTACATTTTGATAAACATCGGGTGTCGTCAGTTGTGATTGTGGGGTATCCACTTCTGTGAAATCGGAACAACTAAAGCTACTGCAAAGCAAAAGGATTGCCATTATACTATTATAAATTTGTGTTTTCATCGTTTGTTTTTTAAAGTTAGAATCCCAATTGTACTCCAATTGTCAATTGTTTCAGCGGTGGTAACGAACTCATCGACTGGTTTTCGGGGTCAATCCCTTTGTAGTTTGTAAAAGTCAAGAGGTTTTGTCCCTGCAGGTAAATCTTAGCGCTTAGTGCTTTAGACCATTTCGAAGGCAGTGCATACGCAATACTCATACTTTTTAATCGCACATAGGAAGCATCGCTTACCGTTGCATTGCTGTCGAGTAAATTATAGTATGCATCCACCGCTGTACCATTTTGTCCCGTAGTAAAAATCTGTGAGGCATTGCCATTATCGGGAAAATGACCGGTAAAATCGGCAGGAAGATTCGCCATAGTACCCGCCAATGGTGATGTTAGGTAGTAATTTCTGCCCTGTTGCTTTACCAGCTGAAAAAGGAAATCCAAGCTCCAATTTTTATAATTCAACTGGTTGGTAATACCTCCATAAAATTCGGGAGCCGTGTCCATAATGGCTTGTTTGTCTGCGGTAGAAATCTGTCCGTCGCCATTGTAGTCCTGAAAGGTATAGGTGCCTGTTACGGGGTCTATGCCTGTGTAGTTATAACCTTTGGTAATGAACAATGATTCGCCCACGACCAGTAAATTGGCATAGGTTGACAACTCGAGATTGGGAAACGCTATCAGCTTGTTTTTTGGAGCTGTAAAGTTTACATTGGTCGTCCATGAGAAATCTTTGCTTTTGATGTTCTCTGTGCGGAATTCCAATTCCCATCCGGTATTCTCCACCGTGGCGTCAAAATTGGATTGTATCGATGGGAAACCGGTAGTCCCCGGCAATGGCACGCCAATCAACTGATTGGATGAGCGGTTTTTAAAATAGGCCGCCGAAAGGAAAATTCTATCCTGTAAAAATCCAAGTTCGGCCGCTACTTCCCATTTTGTATTGGTTTCCCAACCAAAATCGGGGTTGAACAAGCGTGCCGGACTTAATCCCACTACCCCATCATACAAATAAGGTGAGACCTGATAAGTATCCAAGTATTGGTAATCCCCTATTTGGTCATTGCCCGTGGTACCATAACTGGCTCGTAGCTTGCCGAAGCTCAAAATGCTGTTGTGTTCCTTCAGTCCTTTTTCGTTACTGAAAATCCACGCGGCTCCCACAGCACCAAAGTTGGCAAAGCGGTTCGCCGGTCCAAAACGGCTTGAGCCGTCCCGTCTTCCGGTAAAATTTAGTATGTAACGATTGTCCCAATCCAGGTTGAGTCTAGCAAACAGGGCACTGTATTTATAGTCGGTCACCGTGTGGCTCAGCACTCGTACTGTGGTAGCGGCAGCCAGACTATTGATTAGCGCATCACTCGTAAATCCGGAACCGGTCTGCGCCAACTTGGTTGATTTTTGACTTTGGAACGTGGCTCCTATCAAAATTTTGCTGTCCAGCTTCCCCCACTTCCTGCCATAATTTAACTGAGGCTCGACAATATAGGAGCGTCCGCTTCCTGCATTCACCATCAGCAGTGCTTCGTGGGTTGCCGTATCAAATGGGCTGTAAGTACTCAAGGGTACTGTTACATTTTGTGAGGTGCGACTATCAGTGTACCCCATAGCGGCTTTGGCTTCCAAACCGGGCAATATTCTATACGATAAAGATGTATTCGCCATCAGGTTTTGATTCGCTGTCACATAGGCGCCTTCCATCGTAGCCAACGGATTGATCCACGTTCCGTTCTGCCAGTTTAGGTTGCCGTTTTCGTCATATAGTGCCGGGGCATTTGGTGCTAAGGTATAGGCGCGCGAGGTTAGGTCTCTACCCGGTAAGGTGTTTTTATCTCCGGTATAGTCGGCGGAGAAATTGATACTGAATTTATTGTCCTCCGATTTATGGGTAATACTGCTGTGTACCGCACCTCGACCGTAATGGGCGTCTCCGGGAAATACGGTTGTTTCCTTGCGGTAGGTACCACTCACCAGGAATTGAGTGTTATTGCTGCCACCCGATACCGAAGCCTGTGCACTGCTAATATTGGCTGTGCCACCTATGAGTTCCTTGCGCCAGTTGGTATAGCGGTTTTGGTCCCAAGTGCCGTTGATGTCGTAAGCACTTGCAGGATAGGTTGCTATATTGTCATTGGCAAAAGCTTCAGCCCTCATCGCTAAATACTGTTGTGTGTTCATCATGTCCAACTCTCGTGCCACCTTGCCCACTGTGGAAAAGGCATTTACAACAAAGCTTGTCTTTCCCGCCTTTCCTTTTTTGGTCGTTATCAGTATGACACCGTTGGCACCACGAGAGCCATAAATGGCTGTAGCATCGGCATCCTTTAATACTTCGATGCTTTCAATATCGGCCGGGTTGATGTTGTTTAGAGGATTGACCAATCCTGTAATTGCAGCGGATGAAACCGTGTTATCCCCGAGTGATTGTGACGAGTAAGGCACCCCATTAACAATATACAATGGGTCGTTACCATCGGTGCGGATACTGTTTAATCCGCGTAGCTGAATGCTGAATCGACCCCCGGGCAAGCCTGAATTTTGAATGATGTTAACGCCAGATAGACGACCCTGCATCGCTGCCAAAGGATTGCTTACCGGTTGCTGCTCTATATCCTTGGCTGTAATCTTAGCGATACTACCGGTGCGTTCCTTGTCTTTTACCGTATAATACCCGGCGTTGATGGTTACTTCCTTTAAGGTTGTAGCGTCTTCGGTCATCATTATGTTGATAACATTGTTTGTTGCAACTGCTACTGTGGTTTCCTTGTAGCCTATGTAGCTAAAAATAAGTAAATCCCCTACGGTTGCCTGAATTGCATACTTACCCGATATATCTGTGATTGTACTTAGTGCAGATGATTTCACGGTAACGGTAACGCCGGGCAATGCTCCGTTGGCGTCTGATACTATACCACTAATGGTTTGTACTGTAGTCGGTTTTGAAGATTGGGCAAAAGTGGTCAGACAGAAAAGGTATATCCAGATCATAAAGGCATACCCAATTACTGCCCTACCTTTGAATAATGAAATTTTATTCATAATATTGGTTTGGTTTAAATTGAACAATAGTTTGTTTAAGCTTCGGCTTCCTATTGAGTTTGGTCACGAGGTAGGAAGTCTTTTTTTTGTTTTAGTTAGTTTATTTATATCATAGATTTGAAATTAAAAGGAGGACAGCCAGTGGCTGTCAGGTATTTTTGAGTGACGAAGCGACCTCGTCTGGTCTTAAATCAATTTGTAATTAAAAAAGCTGCCCTAACGATTACTAATTCCAATAACCCAACTCACCCGAGGCGCAGCCGAATTGTATGGAGCGCAGCGGAATAAAATGAAACAACTTAACCATAAGTAATTACTACTATGGCTGTCAGGGCAGACTTTAAATAATATATAACAATCAAGACTACGAGAGAAGTAAACATAACTTATCCCTCTCTTCCTTGTAACTAATAAAAAATGGTGAATCTATGAGCGGAGTAACGCAAAAAAGGCATGGAAATCAGCTTATTGCACTAGAGGTACTGGTATACCGAGGAACAATAAGTGAGCCCACGCCCTGGAGCGTGAGCATTGACACTTATCTTCTCGTTCCTATTAAATTACCAGTTTTCTAGCGCGAGATTCAAAGCGAATGCTTCAATATTTTTATATGAAGAATCGCAAAATTAGATTATTTGTTTTAATCCGCAGTAAATATAATAAAATAATGACAAATACGTCATTGTGGAGTTGTTTTTTTTCCATTCTCTTTGAAAATATATGGCTCAAATAAAAAACATAAAACTTCTTCAAGCAATTGCTGTGCTCCTTAAGGAATTAAGAGCTAAAAAAAAATTGAGCCAACAAGAGGTAAATAATGATACCGGCATCCATCTTGGAAGATTGGAGACTGGAAAACATAACTTTTCAGTTAGTACACTAGATGCTATATGTAAATACTATGAAATTTCTACTTCTGAATTTTACAAAAGACTAGAAGCGATAGACAAAGATTTGAAAATTACCGATAAAAAGTAAAAAGATGCAGTAGCATCTTTTTTTATGCCCTACAATTAACGATTTGTAATCCTTTTTGTATATTAGCTATGGTAAAATATGTTGGTATAATACAATACATTAGTTGGCGGTCATTTTGACGTAGAGAAAATTAAAAAAAATTATGAGGAAATTTTGTGTTTTTTGTGGAGAAAAACCAGTGGATAAAAATAAAGAACATATTATTCCTCAATGGTTAATAAAATATACAGGAAATCCTAAAAGAATTACTTTACTTGGTAAAAAAGAAGGAAAAGAAATTAAATTTTCGTGGTTGAATTTTGTTTTCCCAGCATGTGAAGAGTGCAACTCAAACTTTGGCAAGATTGAAAATAAAATTCAAACAATATTAATCAAAATAGATAATGAAAAATCTGTTACTCATAATGAAATTAACTTATTTTTAGATTGGCTTGATAAAATTAGAATTGGTATGTGGTTGGGACATGCACTTTTGCAAAACAAGGATTTTGAGCCAAACTTTTTCATTAATGACCGAGTTGCTTCTAAAGATAGACTTTGCTTAATTTACAAATTAAATGATTCAGAACAAGGCATCGGAATTATAGGTACAGACACTCCTGTTTTTCAACAAACTCCAAGTTGTTTTAGTATCATAATAAACAATATGATTTTCTTTAATTATTCAAAAGAATTTTTATTATCTAAAAATCTTGGATTTCCATATCCCGATAAATATACATACGACTCAAGCAGTCAAGTCAAAATAAATAAATTTGCCCAAGGAACTTACAAAGTTACTTTTCCAATTATCGATGGAAAAATAATAAAGCCAACGGTAAAACTTTATCAATCAATTTTGAAAGGTTCACATACTTTAAAAAAGCCATTTGCTGGAAGGGGTAGAAAATACTGTGACTCTAATTGCTTATATTATAATAATAACATAATTCAGAGTAGGATATATTTAAGCGATGAGCAAATTGATTTTCATGGATTTTGGCCTCAAAAAAAATTGATTAATTTTAAATTTAAAGAAAAGTTTGAAAGGGAGTTACTCTTTCGTGCAATTGTTCAAATGACATTAGCACATCAAAATCATTCATTACTAGAAACTTTAAACAAGTTTGACGAAAAAATGGAAACTGAAGAGAAAATAATTTTCGATAAATATCATAAAGAAATTTTAGAATTAAATAATAAGAAGATTTTCGAGATTGAGAAAGTTATGAAAGAATTTTATCTGATCATATAAAAAACGACCGCCGATAGCCGTTTGTCGCAATGGCTAGTTGTTACTTAAGTCGGTAGTCGATTTTCCTCTGGAAAATCTTTACCTTAGTAGAAAGTAATAAATAACGAAGCCGACACTGCGTCAAGTGGCGGAATGCTTTAGGAAATTTTATCAACAATGTTATGAAAACAAACTTTTTCGAACAAAGTATAGGAATATTTGAAGGTGGCGGAGTAAAAGGAGCTGCTTTTGGCGGCGCCTATAAAGCTTGTACAGAAGCAAAAATCAACTTCATTGGAAACATTGGAACATCAGCAGGATCAATTGTAGCTGCATTAATTTCAGCAGGATTTAAGTCCGATGAGCTTCTCGAAGCTATGAAGAAACCATTTTCTGATTTTTTAAAAAAACCGGATACTTCTAAAATAAGTCACAAGTTAAAATATAAAATTTCTCAATCCCTAGGTGCAAATTTAGACAAAATTGGCTCTATAAATTATGCCCTTGGAATGTATTCTTCAGAAGAAATTGAAGTTTGGATTGATGAAATTTTAAAATCTCATTTGTATAAAAACACCAGTGCACCAGCAGGTCCAATTACATTTTCACAGCTTCCGAAAAGTCTTGTAATTCTTGCTACGAATATATCAACAGGTTCTTTTAAATGCTGGAGCACAAAATCTACTCCTGATGCTTCAGTAGCGTTTGCGGTACGATGCTCGTGCTCTATTCCGTTTTTTTTTCAGCCAGTACAAGAAAATAAAACTCTTTACGTTGATGGTGGCATAATTGCAAATTTACCCTTATTTTTAATTCGCGAGCTAGCTCTAGAAAATCAAAATCCCATACTTTGTTTTCGATTAATCGAAAATAATATTGAAAAGAAAGATCCGAAAACAGGTATTGATTTAATTAAACTGTTGATTCCCAGCCTACTTAATGGAACAACCGAAATTCAACTCAATATGCAAAAATATCGACAAGTAATAGATATTCCTACTGGTAACATAAGCTCTATTAATTTCAATATTGCAAATACAGAAATTCAGCAATTAGTAGCTAACGGTGAGCAAGCAGTTAAAGAATTCATTCTAAATGAGCAAAAACTTGTTGCTAAGTTCGGAGATGATAGCGTAGATTTAAAAAGTTTTAGAGAAGGTTTACTAGAACAAACCGCATCATTAATAAATTCAAGTACAAGCACTGTGACAATTTTTGGTGGAGATTTATCCTGGTTAAAAGAAACATTTATTGCATTGTTAGATGCATCATTAAGAGGCATAACAATTAATATCATATGTGAAAATAATGCATCTCAGAAATACATAGATTCAATTAATGCCGCCAAATCAATTGGAGCACATGTGGTCAAATTAAAAGACAATGCCTTATTAAAAGGGACATGTATCGATATTGATTCAAGTACAGCCACAATGATTGCTATTGAAGAGCAGCCTTTTTCCCACGGTAGATTGTATTCATTACCTAACGATTCCGGATTTATTAGATTAATTCGTGATACGTTCAATATAAAATGGAGTTCGTCAACTCCCGAAGGACATGGGCAAAAGCCTAAATTACTTCCTATTTCGGAAGAAACTGTGATAAACACATTAAAAACAAAAATTCCAATGTATCGTGAATGTCACATTTATTCGGAATTAGTCGAAGTAGACAAATTGATTCCGCTAAATAAATATTTGGAACGATTAAAATTGAATAGAGTGAAGCAGTTGGAAAAACTGCTTTCTAAAAGTAATCTATCAAATTCTGCATATATTGAATCATGTCCGTGGGTAATTTTACCTCCAATAATTGAAAAACTCAATAATGGTGAGTTGGTGATTATTGATGGAACACATAGAGTCTATAATGCAAGGCAGAATGATTTGAAGCACCTGAAGGCAATAGTAATAGAGAACAATAAAGTAGAAATTCCTTCAAAAACTAATTCTTGGGAAAAAGTTGTAATTAAATTTGAAAAAAAATCTCGAGAAGAACGTTATATTGATTACGATGAATCTCTTTTTAGGCCAATAGAAGCAGCATTCAACAATATTAATATTTAAAAACTGCATACAACAGTGGTTTTTTTATTAGAACACCATGAGTTAAAAAGTTATAAACATAAAAAAAAAATGAAAAACTTCAATCTCGGAAATTTTATAAAACTTAATCATGTAGAAAAGGCTTTTGAATTAATTAAACTTCAGATTGAAGATAACACTTTTTCATTTAAAACTTTAGAACTTGAAATATATAGAATTGAAGAAAAAATTAATGATTTTAATTGCGAAGAATTTTATGATGAGCTTTTAAAAAAAGACATCCTCTATAACAAGAATAATCAGTTTTACAATATTGAATATTTAGTTCCGAAAGGAGTTTATGGTGTCAGAAAATTTAATTTTCTTTCTTTTGAACTACTTTTAATTTACTATACACTTGGATTCTATTTTTACGATTTAATTAAAGAATCATTTGAAACAATTGAAAATAAAAAAGAAAAACGATTAAATATATCAACATATTATGGAGGGAAAATCGACTTTAATTCTCCTAAAAAATCTTCATTATATTATCAAAAAGACTATGTTGAATTTAATAATATCGTAAATAAAAAAATTGAAGATATATTAGGTAAAAAGAAAAAGGTAGTACTCATTAAGCTGGACATACAAGACTATTTCAAAAGTATAGACTTAGAAATACTTTTGGACATAATAAAAAAATATTCTATTCCTTCAAATACAAAAAAGCAAAAATTTGATTATTCAACAATAGAAGAGATTAAAAACTTACTGATTTTCATTAATAAAAGTTTAATTGGTGTACCTCTTTTTTCGCAAAACATACTGTCGAATTTTTTAAGTTATTTGTATCTTTTTGAATTGGATAATTTTGTTCAAGAAATCCCTGTTTCAAGAGAAGAAGATTTCTTGTACTGCAGATATGTAGATGATTTTTACTTAATATTTAAAAGAAACAAAACTTTAAAAAATGATAAAATAGGAGATGAAATATTCAATATCACAACGAGCATTTCTGAATTTTTACATAATAATTTGAGTTTAAAAATTAATCAATTAAAAACACAAACTTTAATTATTGAAAACAGTCATGACTTTGAAACTTTCATAAAAAAAGAAAAAATTATAAGTATTCCTGAAACATTAAAAAAAGACAAAAAACCAAAAGAAAGATTAGAAGAAATAAAAGAAATAATTGACCAATTAAAAGTTGACTATAAATTAAGTGGGAAAATTTCGATATCAACAGAAGACAGTAATAAACTCAAGGAGATTTTTTCAAAAGCTCTTCGGAATTATCTAGCAACAAGTGATGCAAAATCAATCGTAGATAAAATGTTTATTGGATGGAATCCAATTCTCACTTTAACGAGTTCACAAGCATTAATCTATTTACTTAAACATTCAAAAGAGAATAAATTGCTGAAGAACTTTTTAATTGAAAACAAAGAATTTAAATTAAGCAATCCACAATATTTGTATTTATTAGAAAAATATTTACTTTCAAATGATCATGATGAAAATTTTAATAATGAAATATTAAATGCTCATGAAAACAATTCTTATTTAAATCTTATTCGAAAAATGATGGATAAAACTTTAGTTTTAACATCTCATAATGATTTATCAATTTCAGAAACATTTTTAGAAAAACATGATACATTAATGCAACAAATAAAGATGTTGGTAATAGCTGAAACTGAAGGCAAATTTAATTTAGCTTTCAATCATTTATTAAACATTTATCATTATTTCTGTTTTGCGAATGATAGCAGTCCTTCAAAAACAACTTTGAAAAACTACAATCAAAATAATGTTACTGACTATTTAGATAGTTTGAAATTACCAATAGAGTATTTAAATTTTTCTATTAAATTTTTTGACAGACGTAATAAAAATAACATTTCACATCCGGGAGAAGAATTAATGGAAAGTTGGGTTGTGAACAGAGAAGAATATACAAAATATAAAAATGATCTGAATAAACTATTGAAACAAATTCAAGAGTATAACTAAAAGCGATTTACAGCAATGGTTTGCTTTGCTTTAATATATTGAGTTTTTTATATAAACTTTTATCATTAACAGAAGATAAATAAATAAATATATCTAAAGGGCTTTTTAACCTTTGATAAAGACCATTCAATATTCGACCAACTGAAGTTCTTCTAAACGTCTTGCCATAGCCGTCACCGAAACCCTATACTCTTGTGCCAAAGATTTAAATGGTTTTCCAGCATAAATTTCTGCTGATGCAACGAGAATGGTAAACTCTCTCAAACTTTTACATTTTTCTCTCAATTCTGAAGTGCTTACTCGCAATAAATTAAAGGCCGTGTCATTGTCGATTGACAATTTTGACTTTCCAAACTGCTTGATGAAAGAATTTACCACTTTCTTTTTTGGCATCAGAAAGTATGTAGCAAACTTGTCCGCTTGCCTCTCTTCAGGTAATCGAGGAATTGTATGTGAACCATCCAAAGGTATATCACGATGAAGAATATGTTGATTATGTAAAAGTGCATGACCTAATTCGTGAGCAGCCGTAAAATTCTGCACTACATTTTTATAATTTCCCGATAAAACAATATGTCTTTCTCTCTGATCTATATAGCCAGCGCATTCACTTCCGTCATCATTATCGTCAAGTTTTGGAAGCATTCCAAAGTCATAATCAAATATCTCTTCGAAAATTGTTTGTGGATCGAGTACTTGTCTGGAATCAGTTAGCTCAGTTTTCCAAATGGTTTGATGATGTTTCCAAAGCATATTTAGAAAATCTGATGCAAGCTTTTCAATCTCCTCATCACTCCATTGAGTGTCTGTTTTTGATATTTCAAGAAAGCTTGTTACTTCACTATACAAAGTCATTCTATCAGCCACCTCCTTCTCTAAAATTCCAATACATATGTCAATTTCGTCTTTCAGTCTAGCATAATCATTTTTCAACTTGTTATACCAGGTTGACATTTCAGTGGTCCAGTAAAAGTGCACAATACAAAATGTTAGAAAATTTAGTTGAACTATCGATAAGCATCCGGCTAATGAAGCGATAGCTCCTCCCAAGGACACGTGTGAATCGCCTCTAACCTCCTTACATCCAAATTTGAAAGCTAGCAAGGCCGTATCAGCTAGTTTGACACAATGCTCAGCTATCTCCAACGGAATTCTAACCGCCATTTTCATTGATTCAGCCATTTCCTTACGGCGACGAGATGTCTCATAAAAATCACCTGCAAGCTGTGACTTTTCATACTCATGCATAGCTTGTATATATTTATCGAAGTAATAGGCATCCTCCTTAAAAAAATTCACAAGATTAGGAAATATTATATTTTCAATCTCTTCATATCGAACAGTCAAATCTGGTATAACACCCAGATATTTGTCACGAAACTTTTTAGTTTTGGTTACTGATATCACAGTCTGTGCAAGCTTTGCGGATATCATGCCCTGCAATGCCGCCGCACTTCCAGAACCTGGCTTATGCCCACCCTTACCCAATTCGAACATAAGTTCCTCTACAGTTATTTTTGAAAAGTCAAACTCCATAATCATTTTTTAAAATCGCCAGAAATTTAACACTTTTAATGTAAAATATCAAATTTATAAAATTTATCAAGTATTATCAACACCATAAGAACAGCTAATAAAACCAATAGAAACAATGGCTAGTTATATTTTCAACGGTACATCGCGAAATACTATTCGACGATGTCAGTCCTTTTATGTGATTAAAGTAACCAAATACATACCTAAGAAAACCCCGCACTTATATCCTACGTACTGATTCTAAAAAAGTAAAACATTTTTTCCAATTTGCATACTACAAATAAACTTGATATAGTATTTTGGGATCATTCCTAAATACATTATAATCGTAAGAACGGCATGACTTTTCCTTTATACTTCTAACCTAACTTGATTGGAATATCTTTTCGTATTGTTTATAAAGTGTATTGTAAAATAGTAGCATAACTACGGCTGGAGGAATAGTAAAAAATGAAAAGATATATTTAAATATCTTTTCATTTTTCTTGGGAATGGCAATAATTTATACTTAAATCTTGTTATATTGTGCTTGTCCAACTGCAGTTATAGGATAGTGTTCACAACAATTAGGCGCGTGCATCTTACGAATATGGTTTTCTATTTTCCCCGAATTGCCGTCATAAGCTAAATAGACAGACTGATTATTCATCCCTGTCCATCCAGTAACTATATCAACAAGAATACCTATTGCTGTAGATGCAAGAACACCATTTGGCCATACAACCTGTGGTCGTCCGCCAACCTTTCCATACTTTTCAGCTTCTTTAGCCAACTTCGCTTCTGTCAAAAATCCATAACAAGACATACAGCTTGAACCTGGCATAGATAAGATAACCTGTCCACTCATCGAGTAACCCTCAGAATAGTAAACATCCATCCCGATGTCAATTAATGGGATTAGAAAACGCCGACACTCTGCTTCAAGTTGTTGTCGTTCCGAATATGAATCAACGCAACCTAAAATGATGTCACAACTTTGCAACGCTTCCGGCAGGTCTTGCCATTTTTTTTCCACGAGTGTCACCTTAGCGCTTGGTAATATACTCTTGATAATTCTACTGGCAATAACAGTCTTCGGTGTACTTTTTTTAATATCTGCATAATTTGCTCCTACAAGACGATTAAGGTTACTATCTTCAATATGGTCATCGTCAAATATAGTGATATGTTTAAATCCTATGTGAGCAAGTTGTTGACCAATATGTGACCCGCCACCTCCATAACCTATAATTCCAATTTTGATATTATCAATTAGATTTTGTGAATTTGGTCCCAAAAATGACTGTCTATCAAACACAGCATTTTTTGATAACGAATTATTACCATATTGCAGTAAAAAAGGAAAACCAACAATACTAATTGAAGTAGATTTTAAAAAATTTTTTGACCCGCCAACTTTGATTGCTGTATAAAACGCATCCTTACTCAGAATAAGTATGCCATTTGCATGTTGCGAGGCAATATTAGTAAAACTGTCAACAATTCCGGGAAGACCTGCTTCATCTGTAGGGCTTGGATATGGTTTTCCATTATGATCGTGAAGATGTACATGAAAACAACCACAACGCTTATCAAAAGTTTCCTGCATTGCATTTCTTATAGCAGTAGAGTTGATTTTAGCACCTACTTCTGGATCATCTATATAATTATCATCTGCAACTGGCTTATAATCCGTTGCGATAACAAGATACTGACTTGGTGATAAAAGTATAGTCTTAGCGAACAAAAAACCAACCCTTTCATAAGCAAAATCATGTGGTCGCTTAAGGTCAATGAGCATTTTTTCATGTACCTCTTTCGGTATTCTGAACTGAATATTCTGTAACTGTTTTTTCATCTTAAAGCTCTTAAATGAATTTGCAGCATTTCTGCTAATCGCAATCCCGCATTAACCTTCCAAGAAATAGCATACCAGCTTTCTCCCAAAATTCTTACTCCATTTCTGTTCCAGTTACGGCTTGGTATTCCGGTAACGATTACAGAATAAAAAAGACTCGATTCATACCCGTCTTTATGCGAAGGACATAATAAGGCATTAACAATTTTTGGTTCGCAATGATCAGGTAATTGCAGATTGTCAATCCTAATATAAGTAATACCCCCATCCTGAGCAATGCTCAGGTCTGGGGCTATACTTTTCAATTCTTTAATCTGATCTTCAGGAAAATCCATAAATCAAATTATGATGAAGAACCATCTCTAACATGACTAAAAAACTTTTCGCAGCCTTTAATCAAAACAAAGGCATCGTCAGCTAAAGGTGTGAGTTTTCCATTAATAACTTCCTCAAGTTCATGAGCAGCAGGAACACCAGCAAGCTTCTTGATTTCTGCAACTGAATGCCTACCTCTGGAAATTTTATATTCTTTATCATTCACATAAATTTCCACCTGACGTGGTTCTTCATGTTTATGAGAATAAAATTCCTCAATCCCAGGACGGGCTAAATCTACCTTCGTATCATCAGCTATCACTTCATCCTCCCACGGTCTTTCAATATCAAGAAACAGTTTATCCTCTTCAGGGATGTTTCCTAATTTTCTAACTTCCGAACCGGAAATATACTGTGTTGCCCATTCATACTTCTTGTCATTGATTTTAAACTCCAACGACGGTTTGCCATTACTATGGTCTTCTTTTTTTGATATATCTTGCGACATAATTACGTTTATTTAAAAGTTATCTCCTATAATACTTTGAAAGACGGAGTTGATTTTATGTCCTCATAGTGCTAAAAAATCGAGGTTAACTTGTACAGTTTAAATAAACGTCTAACTTTGTAACCACGAAAAGAAGGGTTGACTTAGGTGATAAGCCTGTCAATAAGAAGTCCGCAAAACTTTATTCCCTCGTATGTAGCCCAGCACCGGTGCAAACGGTTCTGGGTTTTTTTGTTTTATTTTGTTATCATTTGGTATAGCTAATTTATAGGTTAAGTAATCAATATGATGCAAATATACACAATCTAATTTTATCAAACAAGGTGTTTGATAAAATTTTCTAAAAATAATTAACATATACTTTGTTATAATTAATATCTTTCATAACTTTGTGAAAAATATAACCATGGAAACTTTAGGCAAAACCTTGAAAAGTACGCGTGAAAACGTTTCCCTAACTCTTAAGGACGTTGAAAACGCAACCGGTATATCTAATGCTTATCTAAGTCAGTTAGAGAATGAAAAAATTAAAAAACCATCCGCTAGTATACTATATAAATTGGCGAATGTCTATAAAATTGATTTAAACGTATTACTTCATGCAGCTGGTATAATTGAAAAGAGTGATGAAACTGAAGCACCAAAGCTAACATTACTTGAAAAAGAAATACAATTTTATAAGGACAAGTTATCTCCACAAGAAGAAAAAGAGGTAGTTGATTTTATTAAATTTTTACGCTACAAGAAGACAAATGACACTACACTCTAAAAAAGACATTGAAAATATTTCATTTGACATTTTAAAATCTTCTAAATCATTGGATGTATTCCCTACTCCCATTGATAAAATTGTTGCACATTCTGAACTCTATATTGCGGGAGGTATCGATTTAAAATCATTGGAGAAGAAATACAAAAGTTCGCATTTTTCTGAGGCACTAAAAGCTGGTTTATCAAAAATTCGTGGCTTTTTAGATCGTCGTGAGAAAGTTATTTATCTTGATATGGATCAGTTAATTAGTAGGCAGAATTTTGTTGCCTTGCATGAGACCGGCCATAATGTGCTCCCATGGCAAAGTAAAACTCTTGAATTTCTCGATGACGATGAGACGTTAGACCCCGACACACAGGAAGAATTTGAACGTGAAGCCAACTATTTTGCATCAATAACTCTTTTTCAAAATGATCGTTTTGACAATGAGGTAAAAAAGCTGGAATTGGGACTACCATCCGTCATGCAATTATCTCAACATTTTGGTGCATCAGCGCATGCCACATTTAGACGTTATGTTGAAAATTCTAAATTTAGATGTGCATTACTTGTGCTCCAAAATTTATCTGCAAAAGGGAAAGTTCCGAACGGTGATTTTCGAAACGCGTTTCATTCTGAACCATTTCTAAATAATTTTGGTTCCATAGAATGGCCAGAAAACTTTGGTTACAAATGGGAATTCATAAGAGACCATCTTTTTTTGAAAAAGAAATGGAAAACAAATGGCTCAATCAATCTCAAAACCCTTAATGGTGATGTAGACTTCACATATCACTATTTTGACAACACTTATAATGCTTTTGTTCTAATCTTCCCTAAAGGCGAGAATAAACCAACCAGAACTAAAATCGTTATGGGCTAAGAAATAATTGCTTCGTAATCATTTCATTTGTGCATCTCTTTCGTCAATTCAATTTAGGTTACACTTTGTAGTAAACCTAATTTGCACTGTCTTAATTCCTTGGAGAAAATGATGAATCAAGTTTTGTTAAAAACTGGCTGATAACTATTTAACTCTATAAAAGAAATAGTTATTGTATATTTTATCTTTGTACAGTTGATTCTTTAAAGACAACTCGAAACAAATGGTTTGGCTAAAATCTTCGGCGTTTGTTTTTAAATCTGCTACCGAAAGGGGACAATACACAGCAGCACTATGGCACTAAGGTACGAGTAGAAAGTATTGGAGGTTGATTAATAACCTGACAGTTGGTACCAATCTAAAGAGCATTAATCGGACTACTTTAGACACATGACGGGAGGATGGCTCCGGAAGGAAGTTAACTTTAACCTGATAGTGGAGTGATAACCTATAACTGAGTTTCAGTATAGGGGAAACTCACTATGCACAATCTGAAGAGAATTCTCCATAAGGAAATTTATATCTAAATAGATTAATAAAGATAAAAAAGGTCGAAAAACCTCGTTTTTAGGGGTGTGAACTCGTTAAGGGCCTTCAGAAATATCAAAACTTGTGATGAAATTTTTTTCGCCTCTGGAATCTATACACCTTCTTTCACAATTCCAGTTTAGAATTTTTTCTTGGATTTTTTTTCGCCATTTTTATTTCATTTGCGAATACCAAACCCATTATTGAGCAATCGTTACCAACGGCTGAATATTTTATTTGTAGTTGTCAAAATTACAAGACTTCTAAAATTTAGGTAAATGGTCAAATGCCCTTCAAGTGATTTTTTTGGGGATTGTAATCTGTACAATGAAGTTTGCAAAGTTCAATAAAGCATAAAACACACTAATTATTAAAGTTTAACAATGTAACTCGACGAAAGAAACTAACATTTTATCGATAAAAAATGACTTTCATCCGATAAATCCTTCTTAAAAAAACAGTATAACCCACAATTGCCTAACTTTAGGTTATCCCTTTTTACTATTTCAGATACCGCTTTTATTTACTCAATATTAAGATGTTGGGGATGGCTTTGCTGTGGGTTATTATATCTGAGAAACTAATTAAATTCAAAAATCATGGAGCAAAAATTACTTGACAGAGGATACGGCTTTGCAGTTTATCCATCAGTGTTTATAAAAGATTTTGTTAAAAACAAAAAAAAAGAGACTATAGAATTCAAATGGGTAAAGCATTTACTTTTTGGAGATTGGATAGGATTAATAAAAGATAACAATGGTAATCTTCAATATCAAACCATTAACGGTAAGGAATATTTGAAAGTCCGAGGACGTAACCAAAACGGCTATATCCTTCCTCAAGAAATACAATTTGACAGAATACTTGAAGTTAATTTTATCGATGTTGGTCAAGGCGATGGATGTCATATCGTTACACCGGACGATAAGCATTTTATTATCGATGCGGGTGAATCTGATAATATGTACCGGTTTTTAAAGTGGCGTTATAACCTCAAAAACAAAGAGTCTAAAGCACCGCCGTTTACCGTCGTAATATCACATTCCGACAAAGACCATTATTATGGTTTTATGAAGATTTTTGAAATGGCAGGAAAAACAGTGAACCCTCAAATGGAAATTGAAAAAATTTACCACAACGGAATGATTGAAACTTCAGGAACAGAAGCAAGTGATTTGGGTACTTTAAAGACCCATCTGTCTGTTGATTACATCACAGATTTATGCGATACTCAAAACGATTACCTTAACAGGATAGTCAATTGTTCCGGACTATATGCAGGCTTGCTGGTAAACGCTAAAGCAGATAAATATGGATTACGTAAAGGAAGTCCTCCAATTCATAGCCAAGGCGGACTAACCATTGAAGTACTCGGACCAGTCGCTGTAGATATTAATGGCAAGGATGCGCTACCCGTTTTTGGACCACAAAAACGAGATGAAAAAGGGAAAACTAAAAATGGTCATTCAGTCATTCTTAAACTGAAAATTGGTGAGTTAAAAATGTTACTTGGCGGTGATTTGAACGAACTCTCTGAGGATTGGATTATGTCTCAATATACCGGTATAAATATTACCGCGCAACGAGAAATTATTGACAAAAAAACTTCAACACCAGCTCAAAAAGAACAAGCCATAAATCTGATTGAAAGCGCAGTAATACAAGCGAGAAATGAATTTCAGGTTGATATCGCAAAATCATGCCATCATGGAAGCCACGATTTTACAAGTGAATTTTTAAGAGCCGTTAATCCTATAGCCACTATCATCTCAAGCGGTGATGAAGAGCCTCATGTACATCCGCGACCTGACACCCTAGGCACAATAGGAAAACATAGTCGTGGAGACCGTTCCTTGATTTTTTCTACTGAGTTAGCGCGTTCTACCGTTGAATTCATTAAACGGTCATTAAATCCCAGCAAACCCAATTTGGATCCGATTACCGGGGAAGAGATAAAATTTACAAAAGAACGTGCTGTTACTGTGTATGGGATGATTAACGTAAGAACTGACGGTAAAAACGTTTTAATAGCCCAAAAACTTGAAGCGAATGCACCTCGTGGCAGTTGGGACATTCACAAATTGGTTTGGGATGAGGCTCTCAATGAATTCAAATATTTGGTTTGATTCTGACTACGATCATTTACTATTAAACTCATATAATTATTAAACCAAAAATCAATAAAATGAAAACAGCTTTAACCATCATATTTTTTTTTGTTTCTTTAAAAGCGTATCAGCAAAGTGAAAACATTGGGCAACCTTTTGTTTTAAAAGCCAGCACCAATGCAACATTTGTAAAGTTTATTGCCAATGTATCATTAGATACAGCACTTCCAGCTAATACAGCAATGATGGCACAGTCAAAAGTGTTATACATCTTACAATCAGTTGATAAGGCAAATGGTGTAGTGTATTTTTATGCAGACAATTTCAATCTTTCTAAAACCGAAGCTGACCGAGGAACAAATAGAGACAAAAGCTTCTATTACAATGACAAATTGCTTAAAATGAGCTACAATGATTATAAATCTAATGCCAAAGATGTGGAATTCCCTGATGGTGTTAATTTTGGTATCCTCACACTTCCTTTTAAATACAGACCGCAGAAAGATGCAGACTTTGAGACACAATTTAACCTTAATACCACCTTTGGTATTCTTATTCGTAATAAGTATTTTAAGAAGGCTAAATTTTATGCACAGCTTGGTGCAGGAATTGGGACAGTAAAACTTGACGCTTCAAATGCCAGCGGAGTAACGGATGACGACGCGCAAAATGTATCAACCATCACTGGATTCATGGGGTTAATGATGCAATATAATGATATTCAAGCCGGTATTTATTTAGGTGCCGAACAAATCAACAATAACAAAAAATACGGCTGGGAAAACCAAGGTAACTTGTGGATTTCGCTTGGTGTAGGATTTAAAATTTTTACCCTATCAAAATCAGATAAAAATAAAAATGAATGATCTAGGAGTTAACACTTAAATGGCTTTTATAAGAGACAAATTATAATAAATAAATAAATATATTAGTTATGAGAACAAGATTCCTATTTGCATTGATGATGTGCTGTTTTTTGGGGTTCGGTCAGACAAATCCCATCCCATCCACTGGTAGTGGAAAAAAGGGTACCAAGAAAATTATAAAAGTCGAAGCGCCATTAAGTTCAACTGCTTTTGATTCGTTAATTATTGGTGAACTTAACTTTATGGTTCTTGGTGATGATAATGTAAAACAAGGGATTAGTTATGAATATAAAGAAAATAATACTGAACTCAATCTTAGTGGAAAACTCCACAGCACAGACCTATTTATTATGACTGTTGATGGAAAATTTTCAATTGACAGTGGTGCATTTATTTTTGATGAGACTGATGGCAGCAAAAAAGGTAAACTCACTTTAAATTTCTTTTTTAATCTCCCGTGGAACTCTAAATTTTATAGAACTCTGGATGAATCAAAACCAAACGAAATAGATTCCAGAAGGGCCATGATACAAAACAAAGTTCAAAGCATGGCATTAGCTGATAGCATTCATTACAAAATTAAGGATTTTGAGGCTATCTTAGGTACCTTGAAAATCCCTCATGTCTCTATCAAAAGTAAAAAATTTGACAGACAACGAGCAATGCTAGATAAAACCCATACTGTGCCTTATGACTACACGGCAGCCGATTATAATAATATTACTGCTAATAAAGAAAGGCTATTAAAAAGACTAAAAGTGTATTATAAAAAAGGTGGGATTTCAGATTTTGACGTCTTAATTGATACGCTCAACAAAGAGCCAGTAAAAGAAACTTATCAAATTCTTGACAATGATGATAACGTTGTTGATAGCTTTACCATTGCCAAAATTTTTAAACTTGAAAAACTCCTTAAAGACTATCAGGAATCTTATGCAAGACTTGAAAATTATACTACTGAAAATAACAAATTGGAAATAGCCACTTTCAAAAAATACTGGATCGGTGCAAGGAGCTGGTATGCGGGCGTGAGTCCTTTTTATGAAAGACAAGGGTTTGATATTTATAATCCAAATCTTCCATCAACTACAATTTTTAAAGATCGATTTAATCAAATCAATAGCGATTTGTATGGAGTTGGCCTTAGTCTTAACCATGTCCGGGTGTTTAAAAACCGAAGCTTTTACATTATCCGATTATTAAATGCAATAGGCCGTTCCAATAATTTTGCTGAATACGACAAAAAAGATTACAGCTTCACCAGTTCCTCAGAAAACGTTAATGGTATTCCGATAGAAGTCACCAAAGTCAAAACAGGATACATTAATAAAGCAGGTCGAAACTATGAGTATGGAACATTTACCAATTTAAATTTAGAATTGTATGTGGCACCGATACCTGTAGCCGGAGTATTCGGCAAAATTGGCTATTCAAAAAATGATGCCTTACTCAAAGAAGAAACTTATCCCTTTGAAACCGGCATCCTAATCAATTTAAAATCAAAAGACAAAAAGAATATCGTTGCCATACAATTATTTATGAGCAGGCTTAATTTAAATGAGCACCCTGATGATGATATGAATTTTGGGCTTAAGATTGGATTGCCAATTAATATTTCGAAGGATTAAATAGTCGAAAACACCTATCACTATTGATTGCATGGGTGAAGGAATTTTGGTATGTTTGAATATCTCTCATTTATAAAAACAACTTCATCATTTGTTAACTACATTCCAACAGGAGCTTTTAAAAAAATTTGCTGACCTCAGTGATCAGCTTTTTGACTATGGTGTTATTGAGACTGATAGTTTTACCGGAGAGATTGGGGAATACTATGCCTGCCAACTTTTTGATTTGGGAAGAACCAAAAAAGTTACTAGAGCAGTTGATGCCATATGTAAAGAAGGAAAAAGGTATCAAGTAAAGGCAAAAGTTGTTTCAGGAAGTTTTAATTACAGCATTAAAAAGTTAGAGACTGATTTGTTTGATTTTTTAATTGTTGTGTATTTTGACCGCTCCTATTCGCTTTTGAAAGTCTTAAAAATTGAGTCCGATAAAATTCCTGAATCTCAGATCAACCTAACAAAATCAAATCTCAATTCCTTTGAAATTGAGATTCCTCCTGCAATACCCATCAATTTGAATGTTCAAAAAACAATTAAATTATTTGCTGAGGCTTATCATGATTTAGAAAAACATGACATTATCAGAAGTAGAAGAATTGTGGGCGATATAGGAGAGTTTTATGCTGCAACCCATTTGAACCTAACGTTATCACACCTGAAGAATGAAAAAGGTATTGATGCCCGGGATGCTAGTGGCCGAACCTTTGAAATAAAAACGAGACGAGTTTATCAAAGCGGAAGAAGAGTAAATGAAACCCGCAGGATTAATAACCTTGAGGGCAAACATGCCAATTATATTGTTGTAGTTACCTTAGACCGATGTTTTCAATGCTCGGGGATGTGGATTATGTCTACTAAAAACATTGTTAATCCTAAGCAAGCCAAACTCCAAATTGTCAACAACACTCCTGAAACTTATACTGTGGTTCCCTCTACTATCCCTTGGTTAGCTAATAGATCACAATTTAAAGGTTTTACTGAAACAACCCAAATGGAACCAATTAAAAAGAAACCCAAAATAGTTTTCAAGGATATTACACTAAAAGCTCCAAAACCAAAAGCTATAAAGAAAGAATCAAAGGAGGCGCCCATTTCTAAAAACACTTCATTCTCTTTTGGTTGGGAATTGATTGTTATTGGTTTAATCATCTTGTTTGTTATGGTCGTTATGATAACTACTGAATTTTAACTATGCAGGAAAAATGCACAGTTTCAAATCAAATTTGCTGGCAAAAAGATTATCTTGCAGCAAGATTAGAACTACAAATCAAAAAATGAAATGGAAAAAATTACAATAACTAATTTCAGAAAAGTTAAGGAAACGTGGGAGCTTGAATTAGCACCCATTACTTTTTTGACAGGAACTAACAATTCGGGAAAATCGAGTGTTTTAAAAGCACTAATGCTCATTGATGATTTTGGCAGTTCCAAAAATCATTTTACACTGAAATTTAATGGGAAAAATTCCCGAAACCATAAAATAGATTGTTTTACAAATGCCATAAACCGTAGTAACATAAAAGAAAAAAATTATGATATTAAATTTTCGATAGAAAATAAAAATTACATTATAGATTATGTGTTTTACCCGTCTGAAGACAATGATGGAAAATTCGATAAAGGTAAATTAAAACACATCCTTTTTGTAAGAAAGGATGATGGTTCAATATGTAGTATAAGCAATATGGTTAATGACGAATATCTATTAACTATTGACAATGCTTTTATTCACGGGAAATATCAGGAAGATGAAGGGTTTCAAGAAACTGATGAACTTCAGGCATTCAAAAAATTTAAATCTGAGATAGAGATTGATTTAAAAGAAAATGAATCTCTTTTAAAAAAATTAGATGCTACAAGTACTGATAGAATTTATTATTTGAATGTTGTTAAATCCCTAAAAGACAAATTAAAAGATATAAATAAAAGAATTAAAAACCTTGATAAAAAAAGCGTAAAAGACAAATTACAATTCAATCCAACATTCCAATTAAGTGAACTTGATGGTTTAGAATCAATTGATAGAGTTTTAAGACGCGTTTTATCCAGATATTTTAGAGAAAATGAAAAAAATATAGGGTTAAGTAATGCCAATAAAGAACTGTTTAGAATTACAATCTTAGCCGACAATATACTCGATTCACTTAATCTAAACATAAAACATTTAACCCCTAACCGTAATACTCAAACAAGATTGTACATCAACGAAAGTGGAAATAATGATATTTATGAATTAATTAAAGTCCATTCTGAAAATCCAATAGATAAAAAACGTAATGCTGCGAAATTCCTAAAAGAATGGATGCAAAGATTTGATATTGGAGAAGATTACAGAATAAAACCTATTGAAGGATTAGCTTCTATAATTGAAATTAAAGAAAATGGAGATTGGATAAACTTAGTAGATAAGGGTTTTGGTGCCGGTCAAATTTTTGCAATTTTATTAAGAGTTGCGATAGTAATAAATGAAAGATTTGTAACAAGAAATGAATTAAGAGAAAGAAGAAGAAACAGGAATCCCATAATTTTGATTGAAGAACCTGAAGCCAACCTACATCCTGCTTTGCAGTCTAAATTGGCGGAGTTTTTTTTTGAAGCTTGCGAAAATTTTGGAATTCAATTCATAGTGGAAACACATTCTGAATATTTAATCAGAAAGTCCCAACTCATGCAAATGACCTTTAATTCACATCCTGAAAAAAGATTATTGAAAAATCCATTTGGGCTATATTATTTTGAAAAAGATGATTCTGGTCCTTATAAAATGGAGTATCTTGAAAGTGGATATTTTGATAAAAACTTTGGTGAAGGGTTTTATGATGAAGCGTCAAAACACACCATGCAACTTATTCAAAACAATAGATTAAAGGGATAATTTATGTTTACTATTTACTCTGACAAGCTTATTTTTGAAGATATAATTTCAAGTGGAAAATGTCCAAATTGGGAAAAAATTATTATTAACCATTCAGTGATACATCTTGATATAAACAACGTAGATCTTAATTCTGATTTAAATGACCCTAATTCAATAATTTTTCAATTTTTACTTTCTAGTGGAAAACAAATTGATATTTATGAAGCAGATACATTTTTTCAAAAGATATATGCCAATAATAAAACTGTTGTTGAAAACCCAACTGCTGCTTATTTTTTGAATTTAACAGATAAGGAAACTGAACAACTTCAAGAGGAGACAGGTATTATTGTAAATAACGGAGTTAAGGTAGATGATGAATTATTGCTCAAAGGCATATATAGCCATTGGGTAGCAGACGAAATGATAGTAAATAATTGGAAAACAATTCTTAATGTTTTTAAAAATTTTCCATCCAATTCTATAATAATAAATGATAGAAATTTGTTCACAAACAAAGAAACTGTTGGAGGAAAAGAACTTAATTTAGGGACCAACAATATATTACGAATTCTAGATGCTGTATTACCGGACAAATTAAATGTCGACTATCACATCATAATACAAGCTGACCATCAACCCAAATGGCCAGGGGTTGATAACAAAAGTAAGTGTGATGGTGTATCTATTTTTTTAGATACAGAAATTAGAAAATTACGCCCTTATAATTTTATCATTGAAATGATTTTTAGTCATCCAAGTACCCAATATTATGTGCACACACATAACAGAAGAATACTATCTAATTATAAAACAGGTAGTGTTTCACATTGCTTTTCAGCTTTTCAATTAAGAATTCCTGATAAAACAAAAAATGATGATAACTTAAACCTAAATGCTTTTTTTGATAAAATCTATAATTCTGCAAGCAAGGACAGTAATCTTAAAGAACATACTATTGGTACACAAAGAATTAAGGAATTATCAGCAAACTGTATTGCTAAAATAAATGCAAATGGTCCAAATGATTATGCTTATAGGTATTATCTAAACGGAGTTGAAGTTATTAAAGGACAATCAACGACAATTAAAAACAGATTATTAAATTAACTCCGCACCAATCCTGCACACCAAACCCTTATCTTTGACAAACAAAATAAAAACAAACAATAATGAGCAACAATAATAACACTAAAGTAGAAGTAGGTTTCATTTGGCAAATCACCGACGATGTATTGCGTGATGCGTTTAAGAAAAATGAAATAGGCGATGTCGTACTTCCTTTTGTGGTTATCCGCCGTCTGGATTGTATCTTAGATGGTCTTAATGAAAATGTTCGTTCTACTTATCATAATTTTAAAGAAAAAGTAGCCGAAGATAAACTTGATCCTATACTACGAAAAGCAGCTGGTGGGTTAAAATTTTACAACGTTTCCAATCATACCTTGTATTCCTTAAAAGATGATGCCCGTAATATTGAAATTAATTTCAACAATTACCTTAACGGCTTTAATCAGGAAGTGCGTGATATATTGGACAACTTTCAGTTTGATAAAATCGTAGCCCGATTGATTAAAAACAAGTTGTTGTATGAAATGATAGATGCGATATGTAAGATTGATATGCATACCGAAAAAATCGATAACCATGGGATGGGCTATGTTTTTGAAGAGCTTATCCGTATTTCGAATGAGCAATCTAATGAAACTGCTGGTGAACACTTTACACCTCGGGATGTAATTGGGTTGATGAATACCATTTTATTTGCGACTGAAAAAGAAGCCTTATCCAAACCGGGCATCATACGAACCATTTTTGATCCGGCTTGTGGAACTGGCGGTATGGTAAATCTTGGAAAGAATTATATACTTGACACGTTACTCAAAGACAGTAAAAACAAACCAACAATAAACACTTATGGACAGGAGCTTAACGAGCAATCCTATGCCATTGCCAAGTCGGAGGCGTTAATTACCGGTGAAGAAGCCAATAATGTGAAACATGGGAACTCTTTCTCCGAGGACCAATTTCAAGGGAAGCATTTTCATTATATGATGGCCAATCCTCCGTATGGTGTAACCTGGAAAAAAGACCAAAACTATATTGAGAATGAAGCCTTAAACCCTGCCGGCCGTTTTTATGCAGGTTTGCCAAGAAGTTCCGACGGACAGTTGTTGTTCCTACAGCACATGATTTCTAAAATGGAGCGAGAAGGCAGCCGCATAGGTGTAGTAACCAATGGTTCTCCCCTGTTTACTGGTGATGCAGGAAGTGGTGAAAGCGACATTCGTAAATGGATTATAGAAAACGATTGGTTGGAATGTATTGTTGCGTTACCAAAAGACATGTTTTACAATACCGGTATCAATACCTATATATGGTTTTTGACCAACAAAAAAGAAAAACATAGAAAAGGTAAAGTGCAACTAATAAATGCTGTGGATTATTGTCGTAGTAACAAAAAAAGCCTTGGTAACAAACGTAATGAGATTACCGGTAAACACATTGGCAGTATTTTAGATTTATATACCGATTTCAAAGAAACCAAACATTCTAAGATTTTTGACAACGAATATTTTGGTTATTACCAATTGACGGTAGAACAACCTTTGTATGACGATAAAGGCAAAGTACAAGTGGACAAAAACAAGAAACCAAAGGCCGACAGCAAAAAGCGTGACAAAGAAAACGTGCCTCTAAATGCTGATATCGAGCAATATTTTAAAAATGAAGTATTGCCTCATGTACCTGATGCCTGGATTGATTTTGATAAAACGCGGATTGGTTATGAAATAAATTTTAACAAATACTTCTATGAATACAAAGGAGTACGCTTAGCAACAGACGTAAAATCAGAAATTGTAAATCTTGAAGTTGAAATTACTACTTTATTAAATGAATTATTGAACTAATGAAAGGATACAATAATTATAAAGATAGTGGCATTGAATGGATTGGAAAGATTCCAAATGATTGGAAGGTCATTAAATTAAAATGGCTTACTCAAATTAAACGAGGTGCTTCTCCAAGACCAATTGATGATTTAAAATATTTTGATGAAAATGGGGAATTTTCATGGGTTAGAATCGCGGATGTTTCTGCAAGTGAAAGATATTTAGAAAATACAAAAGAAAAATTATCAGAACTTGGGGCATCATTAAGTGTGAAACAATATCCAGGAGATTTTTTCCTTTCAATTGCAGGTTCTGTTGGGAAGCCGATTATAACTAAAATAAAGTGTTGTATTCATGATGGTTTTGTTTGGTTCCCTGAACTAAAAATTAATCCGGAATATCTTTATTATATTTTCCAAACAGGGTTACCTTTCATAGGTTTAGGAAAAATTGGAACTCAATTAAACTTAAACACTGAAACAATTGGTAATATCGTAATACCTAATCTTTCAAATGAAGATATAAAAAAAATAGTTTTTTATCTAGATTACAAAACCAACCTTATCAATACTACTATTGAAAAGAAAAAACGTTTAATTGAACTACTCAAAGAAAAACGCCAGGCTGTTATTAATGAAGCTGTTACAAAGGGTTTAAACCCAAATGCTCCTATGAAAGATAGTGGTGTGGTGTGGTTGGGAGAAATTCCAGTGCATTGGGAGGTTAAGAAATTAAAATATCTTGCAAAAATTAGAAATGGTAAAGACCAAAAAGAAGTTTTAATAGAAGAAGGCGGTTACCCAGTTTTGGGAACTGGAGGTGTGTTTGGTAGAGCTTCAGAGTTTTTATATGATAAACCGTCAGTTTTATTGGGAAGAAAAGGTACCATTGATAAACCATTTTATATTGAGGAGCCATTTTGGACTGTTGATACACTTTTTTACACTGAAATATATGATAATACTTACCCAAAATTTCTATTTTATTTATCAACTACAATAAAATTTGATTATTATCAAGAGAGTTCTGCAGTTCCGAGTATGACGCAAGATAATTTAAATAATATACATCTATGTTATCCACCATATGAAGAGCAAGTTGAAATTGTTAATTTCATTAATGATTTGACATCAAGAGTCGATTTGACATTAAGTAAGATCTCTACTCAAATCGAAAATATGCAAACTTACCGTCAATCCTTAATCTCAGAAGCGGTAACAGGTAAAATAGATGTGAGGGATTGGCAACCTAACACAGAAGTAACACAATAAATTATATAATCATGGCAGAGATATGTATCGTAACTAAAGATAATAAGTTTGAAGCAGTATATCATAACTCTTTTAAACAGCCTCTAAATTTAGTATTAGAAGTGCCTGATAGTAATGCTAATGATAAGAATAAATTCCTTTTAGTTAATACAGGAATAGAAGTTTCCTGGAATAACTATTATGGAACTTCAAAATGGAACATTGTTGAAGTGACTTATAAAAACACTAAATTGTTTGAACAAAACCATGTAAAAAACGTTCAGGTTGTAATTGATGTTTTAAATAAGTTTAATGCTATTTCAAAAAGCGAATTAGAATTGTTGCTTCAAGAATCACAAGAAAAAGAAAAAACAGCACTTGAAATCATCATCGAAGAGCTCAAGAAAGAGAAAGAGAAGTTGGAAGAGCAAATTAAGATTTATAAAGCTATACAAACCAAAAAAGAAGAAATAAAATCACTCCTCAATAAATTAGAAGAATAATATGGCTGATGGCACAAGAGAAATTCATTTAGAAGAAGATATTGTAAAATATTTAGTAGAGTATGGTGGCTTTCATGAAGTATCTCCTACTGCCTATGATAGAGAATTGTGCCTTATTCCCAATGAGACCATTGCCTTTATACAGGAAACCCAACCTGAGAAATACAATCTACTCAAAGAAGAACAATATGGTAACAAAGTAGATGAAAAAATCGTAGCCAATATTGCCAAAACCTATAAAGACAGTAAAGATAAAACCCTTGACTTATTGAGGAATAAAGTTAAAGACCGCGGGGTACAATTTGTCATGGTTTATTGGCAGCCCGAAAATAATAAGACACCCGATCACGAATTTAAATACAAGAAAAACCGATTATCTGTTGTTCGTCAATTGAAGTATTCCAATAGAAACAATAACTCTATTGACATAGTGTTGTTTGTTAACGGTATTCCTGTAGTGACTCTAGAGTTAAAAAATGAACTAACCGGTCAAAACCATCATAATGCCATTAAACAATACATCCAAGATCGTGATCCCAAAGGAGAACCTTTTTTAGAATTCAAACGTTGTTTGGTTCATTTTGCAGTAGGTACCGAAAAAGTGTTTATGACCACCGAGTTAAAAGGAAAAGGAACGTTCTTTTTACCCTTCAATAAAGGATTAGATAATTATAACGAAAATGGTTTTGCTACTTCCTATTTGTGGGAAGATGTATTAACCAAAGATTCACTATTAGACTTATTGCAAAACTACATCAACATACAAACTGATGTTGAGAAAGAGTATGACAATGCCACTAAGGGGTTGAAAGAAAAGAAATCGACCAAGTTATTATTTCCGCGTTTCCATCAACGAAGAGCGGTGCAACGTTTGTTGAATGTTGTTAAAGAAGAAGGTGTTGGTAAAAACTACCTGATACAACATTCTGCCGGTTCGGGTAAATCAAACACTATTACTTGGTTAGCCTATCGCTTGGCTGGTTTTTACCAAAATGACAGCGATGTCAAAGCGCTTTACGATTCGGTTATCATTGTCAATGACCGAAGAGTACTTGATAAGCAAATACAAAATAATATCCGCCAGTTAGATAATACACCCGGATTGGTAGCTTATATAGACGAAAACAAAACTGCTCAAGACCTAAAAAAAGCCATTGAGGAAGGCAAACGAATTATTATCACTACCATACAAAAGTTTCCGGTTATCTCGGAAACTATTGCCAGTATGCCCGAAAGAAAATATGCAGTAATCATTGATGAAGCACATAGTTCCCAATCGGGTGAAGCAGCACGCCATTTAAAGAAATCCTTATCGTTAGAAGAAGCAGAAAAGCAAGATGTAACAGAAGATTTAGATGATATTATTGCCGATGAAATCAAACGCAAAGGAAAGCAAGCTAACATTTCCTTTTTTGCGTTTACTGCTACTCCAAAACCCAAAACCGAAGAATTGTTTGGACGTTTAAAAGATGGCAAAATAGTAGCATTTGACACTTATACTATGGAGCAAGCTATCAAGGAAGGTTTCATTCGAGATGTATTGAAGAATTATATGTCTTTCAAACGCTATTATAAAATCATTAAGCGTTCAGATATTGACGATAAGGAATATGAGAAGAAGAAAACGGTTCGTTTGTTAGGATCTTATGTTGACTTACAAGACCATGCCATTGAGCGTAAAGCGCGCATAATCATTGAGCATTTTGTAAGTCAGACTCAAAATGAAATTCAAGGTAAAGCCAGAGCAATGGTAGTTACCAAATCACGTTTACATGCTGTGCGATTCAAACGCAAGCTTGACGAAATTATGCAGGAAATGAAGTTGCCTTATGGTGCTTTAGTGGCTTTCTCCGGAACGGTTAAAGATAGTGAAACTAATGAGGAGTATACTGAAACCAGTATGAACCGACTGCAAGGAAAAATCTCTATACCGGAAGCTTTGAAACTACCCCAATTCAGAATATTGATTGTGGCCAATAAATTCCAGACCGGATTTGATGAGCCTATGCTGCATACTATGTTTGTAGATAAGAAATTAGGCGGTGCCTCCACTGTACAAACCCTAAGCCGTTTGAATAGAACTATGCGAGGTAAAGAAAGCACCATGGTACTGGATTTTGTTAACGACCCAGAACAAGTACAAGCTGATTTTCAATACTACTATGGTGAAAACTATATGGAAGAAGATAATCAGACAGACCCTAACAGTTTATATACAGTTCAGAGTAAGATTGATAGTTTTAATGTTTTCTACCAAAACGAAGTGGAAGCATTTGCTGAGATCTTCTTCAGAAAAGGGAGTAATTATGAAAAGTTAAATCCATTACTCAAAACAGTTACAAAGCGATTTGAAGCTGAGTTAAATGAAGAAGATCAAATTAATTTCAAATCGGAAGCACAAACCTTTTTAAAACTCTATCGATTCTTAAGTCAGATTATCACATTCTCCGATGTCGAATTGGAAAAATATTATGTTTTCCTTACTGCATTGGTTAAAATGCTTCCATATATCAAGGCCAACTTACCTTTGGATGTTTTGGGTGAAGTGGAATTGGACAGTTATAAAATTCAACATCAATATACTACTGACTTGGCGTTAGTCTCGGAAGATGGTGAAATGTATGGTATGACACCCGGAGGAGCTTTCGGAAAAGAAGAAGATGAATTGGATATGTTAACCAATATTATCAGAGTTTTGAATGATACTTTCGGAATTGATTTAACGGAAGAAGACAAAGTAGAATTCAAAAAGATGAAGGAGAAAATTTACTCAAATGAAGAACTGATGAGTTTCTTTAACAAAAACAATTCAAGAGATAATATCCAAGACAAATTCAGTGAAGAAATTGACAGCGAATTATTGAATTTTATTAATACGAAACTGGAACTCTACAACAAACTGTCTGAAGATCGCGTAAACTTAATGTTTAAGAAAATGTGGTTTGATGATTTATATAATAAGAGAGTTAGGGGAATTTAAAAGAAAATATGACTACAAAACAAATCCAAACTATTGGTAATTTTCTAACTTATTATAGAAATGATTTAAATTATATCAAGCAATTTCAAGACTTTAAGACCGGCAAAATCTCCTTTGAAGATTATTTAAAAAAAGATGCTGGTAGTTTTTATTCTTTTTTAGTGGATTTTAGAGTAGTTAGAAATTTTCCTAGAGGAACAGTAAATAATCTATTAGAAGAAACCTCATCTTGGATTAAAACCAATGACCGAGATAATGTTGATTTATTTGCGGAAAACCTAAGAGAAAAAGAATTAACTCACGGAAAAATAATGGCATCTATGGCTTCCAAAATTTTATTTTTAAATAATCCTTGGCAAATAGTTCCGATGGACACGTTAGCGAGGAAAACACTAGAAATGAACCAAAATAAATACTTTATTTATAACAAAAAAATCAATGAGTTCAGAAAGGAAAACAAGCCAACTTTCGAGATTCTGATTAACTATATTAAACCGCTATCACTTATTATTCATCAGGAATTTGAAGATATTGAAAATCTTGATTTGATATGTGAAAATAGAATGGTAGATAAATTGCTTTGGACAACAGGAAAATAATAAAGCTACACGCAAAACAAAAACGGTTTGGCTAATAATTTCTTCTGCTATTATCTATTCTCAATACGATATTGTCTCTTAATTTTTGTGGTTCAATCACTTTTACACTATCTCCATAAGACAAGACCAATCTTTCCAGTTCATAGTTTAAATACACTTTAATCCTTACTTCAAAATTATTCTCGTCAATCCATTTGTGTCGTTGTGTTTCATGAATGGATTTATTTTCCATATACCTGCCGGTTAGTTGATTAAAATGCAAAACGACTTCTTCAATCTTACCATCAATAGGCTTACTTACCCCTATCATATCCGAAAAATACTCTTGCCAATCAATCTCCACATTAGGAATGAATTTATCATTACTGAACTGAACTGAAACAATCCGATCTATTGCTACATTCCAATCAGATTTTCCTAATTCCTGGTGCATGCCAAAGAGAAACCATCGATTGTTGTATTGTTTTAAATAATAAGGATGTAAAACATAGGTATAAGGTTCTTCTGTTTTAAAATCTTTATAAACTATCTGCAAAGGAATTTTATTTTGAACAGCATTATATAAAAAACTGAAATGTTCCATTCCTTTTAAATCCTGATTACTTTCAAAACCAATAAAAGGTTTGGTTTCCTTCTTCCCTTTTAAATCATATTTCAGTTTGGCAATAATTTCCTGAATACCTTCAAACTGCGGCATACCTTCAAATTGAGCCAGCACTTGTATTGCCGATTGAAACTCACCCATTTCGACATGATTTAGTGGTGCATTATTTATTGAAAAGTTGGTATCTTCATAACGATAGATTCTTTTCTTTCCATCAAACAAATCAGCTAATTCTATGCCCCATCCTTCCGAGCTCCTCATAAAGGCTATATCATCTTGTAGTTGGCGTAATTTAATACAATGACTTTCGTCACCTGTAATCTCAAATAGTTCTTCATTCACCTTTTCAAGCAAAAGTTCTTTGCTATAATTTTTAAAAGAATTTCGGAAACAAGCATCCAAAATTTTATAGCGTATCAGCGGTTTTTTTGTTATTGCCATAATGAGAATTTATTTATATTTACGTAAATAGAAAAATAAGATAATACAGCAAAATTGCTCAGTACAATAATATAAAATAGATTGAAGCAAACGCAAACTATATTTCAGCAATCTTTGGATCAAATTCATATTATAATCAGAGCTAACGAGGTCAATCCGTATAAAATAGAATGGCCTTGAGAAAGAAAGAGATGTTAAAGATATTTCTAAAGAAATTTTAGACAATAGTTCAGATGAAATATATTGCATAATGTTTTTATCAAAGAATCAAAAAATTGCAACTGGAATACCAAAACGAATACAACAAATAATGCTCTAAAACATTTGATTTTAAAGAAATTAACTTAGTAGAGCGGGTAAATTTAAACAAAAGAAGTATGACACACACCATGGATTTTTTTACTCCAGAAGAGTTTGAACTAATAAATAAAACACAAGGTAAAAAATATGATAAAAACGACCCTGAAGATAAGGAAGCTTACGACAAGTTGTTCAGAGCCTATGTGAAATTAGAATATTGGGGAAATGAGATAAAAAAACAATTATTCCCCAACGGTGTCTTCAAGATTACAAAAAGACCAACAAATCAAGGGAATTATTTCGATGGATATCTTTGGTCCAAACTATATCCAACTGCCTCAGATTATGAAAATAATAAGTGGATTGCGATAACTTTAGGGCTCGACAGTAATTTCAATTATAACATTAAAATAGATACAGTTGGATTACTAGACGGTGATAGCAAAAGGCAAAACTATTTTCAACGGAGAGGAGACTATAACAATTCACCAATTGTAAAGCTTGAAAAATATGATGCTATAGCTGATTGGGATGAACTAATTACTGTTTCAAAAAAACATGTAATCGAGTTATTGAAGGAGTATCCTTCATTTACTGGCAATAAAACCACACCTGTAAAAGAATCAGAAAAAAAAGTGACTCATTCATTGAATCAAATCCTGTATGGTCCACCTGGAACAGGGAAAACCTATAACACAATTAACAAAGCACTTGAAATCATTAATGATGACGATGTGAAAAAATTAAACTTCAAAAATAGAGAAGCGGTTAAAGCACTTTTTAATAAAAAAATGGAGGAAGGACAAATAGTGTTTACTACATTTCATCAAAGTATGAGTTATGAAGATTTTATTGAAGGGATTAAACCGGAAACTCTTCTGGGTAATGTAACTTATGATGTTATACCCGGTATTTTTTTAGATATCTGTGATTTAGCTCAAAACAATTGGGAAGATGTAAGAGAAGGAAATAAATCAAAACTTTCTTTTGAAGAAGCCTTTTCTCAATTAAAAGAAGATTGGGAAGAAGATATTGAAACTCAATTTCCTTTAAAAACTAAAGGCAAAGATTTTACTATAATTGGATTTACAAAAAAATCTATACAATTTAGAAAAGCCAGTGGTGGAACCGGTCATACATTGAGCATAGGGACATTAAAGGATTATTACTATAAGAAAAAGGAAGTCCGCACAACCGGTGTAGGCATATATTATCCATCTATACTTGATCGATTAAATAAATATCAGCCTGAGGTAATTACTGAAAAAAAATTAAAAAACTACATTTTAATCATTGACGAAATCAACCGTGGTAATGTTTCCCAAATCTTTGGCGAACTTATCACTTTGATAGAAGAAGATAAACGATTGGGAAAAGACGAAGCCTTGGAAGTTACTTTACCGTATAGTAAAGAAAAATTTGGCGTCCCTCCTAACCTTTATATCATTGGCACTATGAACACCGCAGACCGCAGTGTGGAAGCTTTGGACACTGCACTGAGAAGACGTTTTAGTTTTGAGGAGATGCCACCGAGAAGTAAAGTTGTTGAAGAAAAAGGTTTTGGTGATTATCAAAGAGTTGAAATCATGGAAAAAATCAACAATCGAATTGAATTGCTTTTGGATAGAAACCACACTTTAGGGCATGCCTATTTTATAAAAGAGAATTTTAAAAACTCCTTTGAAAATGAAATTATTCCGTTACTACAGGAATATTTTTATAATGATTATGGGAAAATAGGGTTGGTTTTAGGCAAAGGGTTTGTGAGGGATAACAGTATCACGAAGTCTAATGGTCAGTCGATTTTTGCTGATTTTGAAACTAAAAACGAAGTTGATATTGTGAAATCATATGAATTGATTCCGTTTGCGGAAGTTGCATTTGAAACGGCTCTTCAAACGTTACTTGCTTAAACATGCCAAAAGGAAACACTATACAGGTATTTGAACACAGCTTTCTTCCTATAGGAGGTAAGTTTGAGCAACGTCATTTTGTGGCTTTGTCGAAGCTTAATGCTTTGCATCAATACCAGTATTTTGATTTGAAGCATAACGGTATTGTGTTTAAGCAATTTGTGGGTGTGATTCAGGTAGATGGTCTGACGATTGAGATTTTGCCCAAGATTGACAATAACGGTGAGGACGTCAATATGTGGCAAGGCGTTTTGGTAGAAATGCTTAGGGTAACCCGAAAGCTGAAAGTACAAAAGGTGGGCGATGCTGATGTTAGAAAGCAACAGATTCATTTGCTTGATATTTATTTTGAATGGTTTTTAAATGAAGTGCAGCTCCTACTCCATCAAGGGTTAATCAAACAATATTATAAAGAAACCGGGAACGTAAAAGCCTTAAAAGGTAAAATAGAGTTTGCCGGGCATATTAATAAAAACTTAGTGCACAAAGAGCGTTTTTACACCACGCATCAAGTGTATGATAAAGATCATTTGGTTCATCAGGTACTTTTTAAAGCTTTGGATATAGTAGAAAAATGTACTAAAGGTAATTATCTGTACAGCAAATGCAAGACGGTGCAGTTGGACTTTCCTGAGGTTAGTTCTATTTCGGTAAGTGAGGCTACTTTTGCTAAACTTCCCAAAAACAGGAAAACAGCACCTTATGAAACGGCGTTGGCCATAGCCCGGTTAATTATATTGAATTATGCGCCTAACATATCCAGTGGTAATGAAAGGATGTTAGCACTGTTGTTTGATATGAATTCGCTTTGGGAGGAGTATGTGTTGGTTAGGCTGAAACAGGTTCAGGATGAGTATGGGGTGAGGATTAGCGGACAGCAGTCGACTTCGTTTTGGAATGGCATAAATATTCGTCCGGATATAGTGATTGAGAAAGGTGAAGGCGATGAAAAAGAAACTTTTATCATAGATACTAAATGGAAAAACATCAGTTACAGCCAACCGAGTACTGATGATTTGAGGCAAATGTATGTGTATAATGAGTATTGGCAATCGGATAAAGCTATGCTGCTTTATCCTGGTAATACAACTTCGTTTGAAGACGATTTTAAAGATTTTGAAGCATTGAAAGGGAAAGATAAGCATCATGCTTGTGGATTGGGGAGGGTTTGTATTTTTAAAGAAGGTTCGACTAGATTGAATGAGGAAATTGGAGAAAAAATATTGAATTGGTTCACCCCTAAAATAAATAACCTACTAACTAAATATAATTAAATTATGAAGAAATTTTTTGGCGTTCTATTTTTATTAATTGGGCTTTTTGCCATTGTAACTGGTGTGGGTACTATTGCCTCTACTGATGGTTACAATAGGAGTTTTGAAGGTCAAGTTCAAGAGGAGTTAATTGACCAATATAGAGCCAACAGAGAGCGTGATCAAGGAATTGGCGGTGCTTTTGCTTTTGTTGGTGGTGTCTTTTTTATTGTAGGTATCGTTTTATTGGTGACTAAAACTAAAAAGCAAAGGATGATGGAAACGGAATTGGCTTTGTTGAAAGGCGGTATCCATAATAAAACTGAAGTAAAGCCAACCTCTCAAGATGATACTATAAATCAGTTGGAGCGATTGAGTGTATTGAAAGAAAAAGGTGTACTGAGTGAGGAGGAGTTTATGGCACAGAAGATTAGGGTGTTGTAGTTGGCCCTTCGACTCCCGATAGCTATCGACACCCATCTTTGAGGCAAACAAAATAAAACCATGAAACACTTCATCTTTCTCCTCCTCTACTTATACCTTTCCGTTAGCCACGCTCAAAACGTTGGCACAGCCCTTAACATGAACAAACCCGAAGATTTGAGGGTTGGTCATGCCGTCAGTGAAATTACCACAGAAATGACTTTTTATAACCCAACTGGCAGTATAGAGAAAAAGAAAGAAGTGGCCACTTTAAATGTACAGCATTATGTTACTTCTGAACTTCGATATGATGAAAACGGAGTGCTAATCGCCAGGCTAACTCGAATGTTTGACTCCACAGGCACTAAAAGTTTAGGGCGGAAATTAGAACGTTGGCACAAGCTTATGGGCTATACTGCTGAAACTTCTACTCATGAGTATGACGCCAATGGTTATTTGATTAAAACCACGGAAAGGAATCAAAACCAACAGGTTATTATGGTGACTGTAATAGAGAATGATGACCATGGTAATGCGACCAGTGTTATCACTACTGATGGTAATGGTAGACCATATGGTGAAGAAAAAGCAGCGTATGATTATGCTAACAATAGCGTTGTTACTAGTGTTTATAACACAAAAGGGGAATTGCTTTCGGAAACGGCCGGTAAAATTAACTATGAATCATTCGATGACCTTTCTATTGTAAAAAATGAACAGGGAGATGTAATCAAAACGAAGCATAACGAATATGAGTATCGGTATGACAAAAAGGGGAATTGGACACAAATGATTATCTATAAATTTAAGGATGGTAAACGGGTGAAACAATCGGAGTTTAGGAGAAGTATTAAGTATCGGAAATAAAGAGAATTGTTTTTTTTTAGAAGCTTCTCGATTAGCTACGCTCAATTCGGCTAAAGCCTCGGGTCAATTTTAAAAACTGAAAACTAGCATTTACAGTTTTTAAAATCACTCGAAGTGACGCCCTTCGATACATCCCGATAGCTATCGGGACACTCAGGGTGACGGTGTAGTTTTAGGTCGTCAGTTCGAGTGGTTTTCACGTAACACAGTGAAGTGGAAAGTGTATCGAGAACCGTTGTTTATACGAGCCTCTCGATACAATTTTTAAAACTAAAAACTAGCGTTTTAAGTTTTAAAAATCACTCGAGGTGACGTTAACGATAAAATACAAGTGCTACATTGCTATTCCAATTATAAACCAAACCATTAAACCCAACCCACCATGACCACCAAAAAACTCCCACTCCATTTAGAAAACACCTCTTTTAGTCTTTACGGTAACCTCGGCGAAAGAATCGCTGCCGGGTTTTTAGATGGGGTATTCCTTACTCCTGTAACCCATCTACCAAAAAGCGGATGGCTATTCCAATTGGTAGAAAGCGCCACAACAACAATGTAATTGTCGATTCAATCGACACAGATGCAAAGTATGTCGATTTTTTTTAATAATTTCGACATAGATATCATAAATATCGATTCAATCGACATAGACACAAAGTATGTCGATTTTTTTTAATAATTTCGACATAGATGTAACAAGTGTCGATTCAATCGACATAGTAATTTTAATCCATTTAGAAATGAAAACAGCCTATAACAAAGATATTCCATACAATGATTTACCGGATTTGCCTCCAAAAAATAATTTGGAAACAACAGCAATTTTTAAAGCGACCATAAAAGCAAACAAACTATTGGCAGAACTAAAAGGATATTGTCAAACTTTGCCATATCCACAAATGTTATTAAATACAGTTGTACTTCAAGAGAGTAAAGAGTCTAACGCTATAGAAAACATAGTCACGACACAAGACGAGTTGTATAAAGCAACCTTAATGGGCGATGCCATAAAAAACCAATCAGCTAAAGAAGTTTTACAATACCGCAAAGCGATTTATTGGGGCATTGGAGAGCTGCAAAAAAATAATTTAATAACCACCAATTTGTTAGTAGGTTTAATGCAACGCCTGCGTGGCTCGTCTGAAAACATTCGAAAAAATACCGGTACAAAATTGGGAAATCCTACCAATAATAAAATTGTTTATACACCACCCGAAGGTGAAAATATTATCCGAGATAAATTATCAAAGCTTGAAATTTTCATCAATGATGCCACATTTTCTGATTTAGATCCATTAATAAAAATGGCGCTCATTCATTATCAGTTCGAAGCCATTCACCCGTTTAGTGATGGCAACGGTAGAACAGGAAGAATATTGAATGTACTGTATTTAATTCAGCAAGAATTATTGGGATTGCCGGTCTTGTATTTAAGCCATTATATTATTCAAAACAAATCAGACTATTATCGATTACTAAAATCAATTACCGAAGAAAACAATTGGGAAGAATGGGTTTTGTTTGTGGTAAACGGAGTAGCAGAAACATCTGAAATGACTTTAAAAAAAATCAACGCCATTTTAGAATTAAAAATTACTACTGAAATCAACGCCAAAGCAGCACTTAAGTCATCGTATTCAAAAGAGTTAGTAGATTTATTGTTTAGTTATCCTTACATAAAAATTAAAGTTTTAGAAGATAACAATATTGCTAAAAGACAAACGGCCAGCGAATATCTAAAAAAATTAGAGTCCAATAACATTCTTAATTCTGTTAAAATTGGGAATGAAATTTATTATATCAATCAAAAACTTATTGAAATATTATCCCAATAATTTTTGTTAAAGACAAAGAAAAGGCGGATTTACTTCGTCAGTTCGCTGCGCTCGTGTGCAATCCGTGCCTTAACACCATACCAATCCTAAAATAAACAACCTAATAATGACCACCAAAAAACTCCCACTCCATTTAAAAAACACCTCTTTTAGTCTTTACGGTAACCTCGGCGAAAGAATTGCAGCCGGGTTTTTAGATGGGGTATTCCTTACTCCTGTAACCTTGGGGTCACTGTATTTTAACAGTCTGCATTTGTATCATTATTACTATACGTTTGCGATAACGCAATTGGTTATCATGGCGTATGGCATCTATTTACCCGTGCGTTATGGCGCTACTCCGGGTAAGCGTGTCATGGGATTGACGATATTGCAACTAGACGGTTCCGCTATATCGTATCGCGAGTCGTTTTTAAAACACTTGCCTATGCTTATCATAAGTTTACTTGCCTTTGTCGTTCAGGGTTGGGCTATAAGCTTGGCAGATGAAGCGGCGTTTGACCGTTTGAATTGGGTGGAGCAATCGAACTATTTACAATCATTTTACCCTTTTCCGATGTGGATGCAGATGGCAGTGATTTATGGATATTATTTTGCCACTTTACTTTTGGTATTGATGAATCCCCGACATAGAAGTGTTAGTGACTACCTTGCCGGGACTGTGGTGGTGTATAGTAGGTGTTTGGAGAAGATAAAAGGTGAGTTAGAAATTACGAGTTAGAAATTACGAATTAGAAATTACGAATTAGAAATTACGAATTACGAATTACGAGTTATGAGTTGGATTTTCAACTCCCGATAGCGCGGGTGTAATCTGTGCTTAATCACAAAAAATAACCAATACCATGATGGTGAGCAATGGCAACCAAAAGCCGTAAAATAATGCAACAGTGTAAACAATTCAAAGTAAACACCTAAAAATCAATAATAAAGACTACCTTCGCCACTTAATAATCATTTTTATGAACGAAGGAACAATTAAATTTTTCAATGAAGCCAAAGGCTTCGGATTTATTACGCCAAGCAATGGCGGAGCAGACTTATTTGTACATGCAACCGGTCTTAATGGCGCGGTGCAGGAAAACGACAAAGTGTCTTATGATGTAACGGACGGTCAAAAAGGGCCAACCGCAACCAATGTAAACGTTATCTAAGATATATTTTACCAGTGTTTGTTAAAAGCCAATCCTTCTGATTGGCTTTTTTTTTGTTTTAAGTAGCCCCCGGACTAATAATGCTTTTCCAAAAATAAAAACCTAAGGTTCTAATAGCACACAATTTATTTTCTAAATCTTTTAAAATCCGTAACTTAGCACATCGCTAAACTTAACGGTTATGAGAGTCATTCTTGTTTTTATCCTGCTCTTAACACTACTGTCCTGTGCTACAAAAAAGTATACCAAGGCAAGGCTGTTGCCTGACGGTATAAAGACAGCCACCGAAGAAGTATATACAGTTAAAGGCCATGAGAAAAAGCTTTTGCATACCAAGCAAATGGTCTTTACTAAAAATGGCCGCATCAAATACTCCAAAACAGTTGATGCCACAGGCAATACACTGCAAGAAACCCAAAAAAAATTATGGTTTGTGGTAGAATCGTATCCTGATAAAGAACCGTATTACTGCAAAACACGTTGGCAACCCAATCAGCGGGAACGCATTAGTTGCTATACGAGAAAAAGATACAAACAAAACGAAGCGATATACCATTACAATCCCGATGGTACTATTGCAAAAATAACAGACAATTTTACCCCTTTCTATACCCGGTATTTTTATTATACCAACCATGAACTCTCGAAAATTGTGGTTAGGGACAAAAATGATCAACTCATTGACGAAGTTTTAATATCCTGCGCTTCTAAAGATAAAAAAGGAGCTTGTTTAAAAGAGATTAGGATTTCGACTAAAACAAACCATAAAGAAGAGATACGCTTCTCTGTTGAATATGATTGATAGAGCGTTATGAGTTTGGAGTTGGAAGTTGGCCCTTCCCTTCGACTCCCGATAGCTATCGGGACAGGGTGGCAATAGTAGAATCAATCGGTTCCTTTTTTATGATTTCTTTAAGCTTAGCCGCTAATAATCTTTCCTATTTTTATGCTAAGAAAAACGCCCATGAAAATACTTTACTCCTTACTAATGTTTTGTTTTGTTCATCAGGTATATGCTGATCAGCCCAGAATGACATTTTCTTTTAAAAGTAAAAATGAAAGGTTTGAATTAAGGCCTTGTGATACTATTTTTTCAGATAACAAGTTATATACCGATTCTATTTATAATAGTGTTACTAAGAACTATCAAAAAACCTCTTATTCCTATCCTGACCGCTACTATTGGGGGTTATATGATAAGCAAACCGATCAAAAACTTTACACCATAAAAAATGACAGTTTATTTATAGAAATGAGGACCGCTGTCATTTCAGATGATGGGCAAAACATTATTATTATTGACGATTTTAGTGGTGCCTATGGTATAAAACAGTTTGAGATGGTCACTTTTTATCAAAGAGATGAGTTAATCAAAATTCTGACCTTGGGTGATTTGCTGGATAGTATGTGTAGCGTCACTTATTCCACAAGTCATATGCGATGGTGTTCTTATTTTGGTTTCAATGATAAGGAGGAATTCACCATTAAAACTTATGAATTTTACCATTACACTTTTAATAAAAAAGGCATTCTTCTGCATAGACAAAGTGATGCCTTAATTGGCCCAGATGATACTTTAGCAGACGGAAAAATTAAGCGAATAAAAAGGAATAGGTATCAAATTAAAATAGACTATTGCATACGAGGCAATCTAAAAGCAGAAGAAATTTTAGAAGTGCAATGCAAAGACAGCGCTATGAAAAAAATATATGGAAGACTTTACGGTTTTTTAAAATCAAGAAAAAAAGCATTGAAGAAAGAATTTACACGAACATTTTTAATAAAAAACGGTAGCTTACAAATGCCTAATTTTGCTATACCTATTTACAATTCGCCCAACCATTGCAACAGATTGAATTCAATGTAATTACGAAAAACCTAATACTACTCATTTCCTAATCTCGATAGCGCAAAATTCCAATCCTCACAACAACCTAAATCCACACCTGTCAGGTTTCAAAAACCTGTCAGGTGTAATATTTTCTCCGAAAACCAACTTTCCAACATTTCCAAGCCTTCCCAGCCCTCAAACGAGCTTCGGACTCCTTCAAACGAGCTTCGGACTCACAAGAAAAAGCTTCGGACTTCTTCAAACGATCTTCTGACTTGCATTTAACATCTTCGGAGGGTTTCAAACCAGCTTCGGGAGGCTTCAACTGGTTATCGGAAGGTTTCAAACGAGCTTCGGAGGGTTACGGAAGGACTGCTGAGGACGACAGAAGTCCTTCGACTCCCGATAATTATTGGGATAGGATGACAATGTGGTGTGCGATTCTTTTAGCTTTTTAAAAGTCTAAAGACTTTTAAACCTGACTGCCACCGGCAGTCCTCCTTTTAATTTCAAATGCTCAGGGTGACATATTGTACACCGAGATTGTCTTTGGTTTTGAAAAAGAGGTTTCCTTTTCTTTTACAAAAGCACTTGACCCCAACTCCGCAAATAGTGCAACAACTAAATAGATGCCATGGGAATTGGGATTTGTAGACATCAGTAGTTCAAGATGTGTTATTATTCCAGTTTTTGCTTTCAATTATCAATATAAAATCGGATGCAACCTCAAGCAAAAAAAGCATCTACCTCAACAAAGAAAAATGCCCCTTATATTCTTTACCGTCTTGTCTTTTTACCACAAACCAATAATCGTCTGCAAATAGTTCCCTGCCATTGTATGTTCCATCCCAACCAAAATCAGAACCTTTAAAAATGGTTATTAATTTACCATAGCGGTCAAAAATATGTAACTCCATCAGTGGCTCAACCATTGAGAATTTGATCTGCCAAGTGTCATTACGTCCATCTCCATTAGGAGTAAAAAATCGTGGGTACATTAATAGAAATACACTTTCAGTTACGATTCCACAGCCCTTTTTATCTCTAACATAAACCATGTATTGCCCACTTCTCAAACCGGAAAAAACGTTACTATCTTGATAGATTATACCATCAAGCGAGAATTCATAATCACCATCACCCGTAACTTGAACTGCGATCGAATTTTGTTCGTCTGTCCAATCGTTAATCTCAATCTCTGTTATGGTCGCCACGTTTGAATTGTAAACTACAAAATCTTTAGTAGTACTACATTGTATCGTGCCATAATCTTCAATCACTGTGACAGAATAGTTTCCGGCTGTTGGTATCGTTACACTTGAAGTTACACTTCCGGTGGACCAATTATAATCAGAAAAACCAGCAGGTGCTGTTATGATTATGGGATGACCTTCACAGATGGTATAACTATCCTCCATTGATAAAACAGGTTCTGCTTTGACGTGCAATTGAAAAGAAGTTGTTGCATAACAAGTATTACTCAATCTATTTACAATCCTTACATAGATAGTTTGTGGTGTTATAGTGTTTGCAAAATTAGCTGCCAAAGGATTACTTCCTGTATTCGCATCATTCTGAGAACTATGATAAGTTACTAAAAAATCAATTGCGGATTGAGATCCTAAAACAACTGAAGTCTGTTGGTTCAAATCAAAAATCTCAACTCCGTCACTCCCATCATCACAAGCATATAAATTATCTGGTAGACTAGCTATTACCGGCATTGAATACAATCCTATCTGAAATGAGGTAGTTGCAAAACAAGTGGCATTTTGATTGTTTTCAACCCTAACATAAACCGTTTGAGGATTACTTATATTTTGATAATTGAGTGCTAAAGGGTTATTATTGCTATTGGCATCATTTTGATTCAAGTGAAAGCTAACATTGTAATTACTTGGATTTTGATTTCCTAAAATACTCGCTTTTACGCTTTGCAAATCAAACATGCCAAAACCATCATTTGCAATATCATCACAAATAAAAATATCATTAGGAATATTAGCAACCGGTGAAGAAAACAAACCAATTGTGAAATTGGTTAAAGCAAAACACTGGTTATTAGCCAAACCATAGACTTTAGCATAAATAACTGTAGTTCCTATCGGTAAAGAATAATTAGTAGCCAATACATTTGAATGATTACCAGCATCGGTCACATTTGAAAAATAAGCCACTCCAAAAGCTGTCGCAGATTGGCTACCCAAAAGTGTATTATTAAATTGGGCTAAATCGTAATTCATGTTTGGAGTTCCGCAAACTGATTGATTTGAAATACTATTGGCAATAACAGGAATTGCCGAAATGGTTATAGTCCTCGATTTAGTAATTGATCCACTAGCTGATGTGGCAGTCAACGTAACTATGTAATTACCGGAAGCGGAATACTGATGATTGGGATTAACCACATTTGACAAAGGGCTGCCATCGCCAAAATTCCAACTTGCACTTGTAACTGCCGTTGAGCTATTCAAGGTAAATTGTGTTGCTGTCCCTAAACAGAAATTTTCAGCTGTGAATGAGGCATTAAAAAATGAGGTGATAAATGGAGGCAGTCCTAATTTTACGATTTTGGTTGCAGCCAAAGGTTGACCTAGCTGAACATAGTTACAAGCTATTCCTGGATCATTTGGATTATTGATAACGCCTAAAGAACTTTGATATCCTGTAGCACAATAGATTTTGTTATTTGGTGCCAACTGCAAAGCAAACAAATAGTTCTGCAAATTATAAATTACAACTTTTGAACCAGAAATATTTGCACTCGTCAAGTCCAATTGTGCTAATTCCATAGTGGGTGACATTCCAATTCGATAAGTAGCATACAGTTTTTCAGAATTTGGTGAAAACTCAACTCCATATCCCTGAACATTAGGAATTACTATTATACCATTTGAAACTATTCCTGTATTGCCATCAAAATCAAACAATTCAATATTTCCTGTGCCAAAACTGGAAGCTCCGGATACAGTTCCGTTTTGCGAATGGGCAATGGCTAATTTTTGCCCGTTTGGAGATGCTTTAAGGTAACCAATTGCATTTCTGCGATAGCCTAAAAGCGATATGTTTGACCCAGTTGTAGAAACTACTGGCGTAGAGACAACTCCGGAGGCGGTTACCTTAAAAGCATAAAACTTATTGATGAATTGAGTGATTACCCAATAACTGCCATCAGTATCATTCTTTATAGCAGTAATTTGCTCTGAACATTTATATTTTATTTCTTCCCCATTGGGATCAGTATCATAAGTGATCAGATGGTTGTTTCTTGAAACTACGTTACCAATACTACCATTGCTTCCAATAACAGTTAAATCAACAATGCTATAGTTAAATCCGTTATTTTTCCCATCATCATTTAAGGGTGTTTGGCCGCTATCCGTCTGAGCGTAATTGCCACTAAAAGTATTAGGATAGACGTCTGCATTTTGGTGATGCGGTTCGTCAACTGTAAAAATATAATAGATATTTGGATCACCCGGTTTTGGAACTATAATCCCCGATTGTGTACTGGAGCCATCTCCGAAAAGTTCAGTCCCAAGATCAAAACTACCGTTTGGCATTTGAATGTGATTTCTGTCCCAAACAGTCCTGCCATCAGTGTAAAAAAGTAAGTTCCCATTGGCATCAGCTATAGAACTACAGCCTTCTTCAGTATTGAGCTGACCATCGGATAAAGGAGTAACTGTTCCATTAGTTTGGAACTTCAATCCGGCATTTTGCCCAAAATACCAAACACTCGCTTCCTGTTGGGAGAAGGCGAGTGTTGTTGTAAGGATGAATATGGTTATTAGCTTTTTCAAAATTTAATTTCAACAAATATATGCTGATTTTATACTAAAATGTCAACTCAGTAGACAGATGAAAATTACATCTTTTCAAACCTAATAGCTTTAGCATCGTTAATATCAACCATAAAATTTAAATCTGTTGGAACAGCATATTCTATTGTAAAACCAGAACTAGAAAGATGAGTGACGGTTGCTTCATCGAAAATTACGCCTCCTGCATATATTAAACCATCTGAATCCATACTATAGTCAGAAGTGCCCCAATTCTGCGTATCAACGCAATCCGGATAATAATTATACGTCGTAATCTTTCGATAAGCGAATATTTGCAGGTAATCCTGTTTAGTGGAGCAATGCCCTTCAAAAGGAACTACTGCTCCATCGGCTCTTGTTATAGATTTAAACTTCCATAATCCCGCAAGGGTTTGATAAGTGGGTTTGATGTCGCCATCGTCTTTGCTGCAGGATGCTAGCAGGGTTACTGCTGTGAGTAAGATTATGATTTTTTTCATTTTTCTATTTAGTGTTGTTTTAATGATATGATTTTTTTATTTCAAGCTAATTATCAAATAAAGGTGTCGAAAGTTGATACATGAGTAATATTAAAAAATTTACCAAGATGTAATGATATTAGGACTTCGATAGTGAAAATATGATTTCCCATCCCAAGATGCGTTTTCAAATTCATTATTACCAATCTGGCTGCCAATCTATCCAATCAGGATCAACATTTTTTACCTTTAAATAATAATATTCTACATTTTTAACTAAAATTATTAATGTGTCTTTTTTGAAATTCATGACACCGGCACCACCACCACCATTATAAAAAGTGCAGTATGTTTTTTTCTTTTTTACAAAATAGGTCCCTTGCAGTCCTCTCGCGGGTCTAAAATATTCTTTACTTAAAGCAATTCTTGAAGCATAACTGATTAATTTTCCTTTACCGTAAAATCTGATAAATGAATCTTCTTTTGGTATAAAAAAATCTCCAATGGTTTTATATTTTATTAACTGATATAATGCTAAAGTATCTAATGCTTTATAAATGCTATCAGGGGTGTTTAATTTTTTATTATCAATTATTCTTGCGGGTACATGATACTCATTGTATTGCACCTTATAACATGAACAAAATAACGATAAAACAAAAGCAAATAAAATTAATTTTACCATGATGTAAAGACATTAGGAGTTCTGTATTGAAAATAAGTGCTTGTACTGTTATAGGCTTAGTAAAAAAATAAAGGTGAATAAATTTTTCATAATATATGATTTAAGTATTGTTGTAAAATGTTTAAAATTCAATATAATTTGGGTACCATATTAACGCCAGCAAACAATCATCTACAAAGCATTTGATAGAATCAGCTGAGGAGGTAAATAATTAGTTAACTAAATATTTGCCAAAAAGCTACCTCCATTTACTTAGTAAATGTGAAAGTGGACTTAAAATGGAATCTTAATTGAAATCTGTTCTTTTTTTGAAAAAAGAAATAAAACCCGCAAGTGGTATTTTGGCCTTATTTAATACGAAAGTATATAAAAATTTGTAAGAAAAAAATATATTGTCAACTATTTGACATCCATTACTCCAAAATGCATATTGAAGTTCAAAAAAAGTAGTTTCAAAAAATTAGAAAGTAACCAGCTGAGCCTCAAAACCAAAGAAAACACTTCTCATCCTATCTACTCCTTAGCTCTTAAAAAAATTACCGTCACAATTATTGAAATAACTTTTCAAAGCTATTCGTCCTTCCATTAAAAATCAATAGACACTTCGGGAAAAACATTAATACACACTACGCGACTTGCGACGGACATGCCCACAGCATCTACGAGCTCCTTTAGAAGACAAATAAGTACGCATTTCGCAAAATTTTTATTCTAAGCTTATTTAAATAATGTGGAAATCGAGTATTAAACCTAACTCTGCGTCCTCTATTTTTTCTATACTAACAGATACTTTTTCCATAAGGATTAAGACTTTATGATAAAGTCACTATCTAGATATTTAAAACAATAAATATTTTTTAAAAAAAACAGACCGATTGGTTTATTTTAATTACTTTTGACTAAATTAATTCCATTTATAATGATACTTTCAAAAGCAGACCGCACTAAACAATTCATAATAGAAAAAACAGCACCTATTTTCAATGAAAAAGGATTTCTCGGAACTTCTATGAGTGATATTTTAGAGGCTACAGGCTTGAGTAAAGGGTGTGTTTATGGCAATTTCGAAAACAAAGATGAAATAGCACTAGCTGCTTTTGATGAAAATTATAATACAATTGTGGCCTATTTAAGAAAACAAATCGAAGTTAGACCTAACATGATTGATAGATTATTAGTATATCCCGAGACCTATAGAAAATTTTTAGAACTACCATTCTTAAAAGCGGGATGCCCCATATTGAATACTTCAACGGAAGCCGATGATACGCATCCCTTGTTAAGGCAAAAAGCGATTACCGCACTTAATTTTTGGAAAAAAGCCATTGAAAAATCAATCGCAACAGGTATTGAAAGAAAGGAGATTAAAGCATCTACCAACGCAAATGAATTTTCATATATATTAATGTCATTAATAGAAGGCGCCATGATGCAATCTAAAGTTACTGGAAGTTCTGAAGCCCTTGTAGTTACTATGAAATATTTGGAAGAAATGATTAAAAATTTAAAGGAATAAAAAAATTTACAACAAAAAAGACCAATCGGTCTATTGTTAAAACACTCATAAATGGAAATTAAAACAGTAGAATCATTTCTAAACTACTTCGAAAAAGTCCGTGAAGGAACAAATCGAATTATTCACGTCATTCCAAAAGACAAAATGAATTGGACTTATAAATCCGGAAAATTCACAATTGCAGATATAATCAGACACATTGCTGCAATTGAAAGAAACGTGTTTGCTGAAATAGTATCAGGCAATATACCTTCTTATCAAGGATGTGGAAAAGAACTAGCAGATGGTTATGATGAGGTACACTATTACTTCAATGAAATGCACAAACAATCTCTACAAATTTTCAACTCGTTAAGTGATGAAGATCTCAATAAAAAAATAACAACATTAAGCAATGCTGAAACCAAAATAAGTAGTTTCTTAAGAGCGCTAGTAATTCACGAAATTCATCATTGTGGTGCACTATGTATCTATTTAAACCTATTAGATGTAGCAACACCTTCAATATTTGGGCTAACTGAAAAACAAGTGATTGAAAAATGCAATGTTATAAAAAACGAATAGTAGAAACCTTTAAAATTTTAAAAATATGAATACAACATATTTAGAAAGTGTAAAAAAACAATTTGAGTATTACAAAATGCTCGGTGATAAAACCCTTGCTCAAATACCAGACGAAAAACTCTTTTGGCAATACAACGACGAAAGCAACAGTATTGCAATTATTGTAAATCACCTAAGTGGAAATATGTTGTCCCGTTGGACAGATTTTCTTACTTCCGACGGTGAAAAAGAATGGAGAAATCGGGATCAAGAATTTGAAAACAGCATTAAAACTAAAGATGAACTGCTACAAAAATGGAATGATGGCTGGACTTGCTTTTTCAATGCACTAAGCACTATACAAGAGGATGATTGGTCAACAATAATTTATATACGCAATCAAGGCCACACGGTTTTAGAAGCTATCAACAGACAACTGGCACACTACCCCTACCACGTAGGTCAGATGGTGTTTATTGGAAAAATGATTCAAAATGAAAAGTGGGTTTCACTTTCTATTCCAAAAGGAAATTCTAGCACTTTCAATGCCGAAAAATTTTCTAAAGAAAAAAACAGAGAACATTTTACAAATGAGTTTTTAAATAAATCAAATAAAGATGAATAAAAGCGAAATAATAACCAACCTTATGGATTACCATGCCAAATTTTGGGAAACAGCAATTCAATTACCTAACCCAACTATTGGCATCAAGGGCAAATGGTCAGTATATCAAAATGTAGATCACATTAACATTTCAATAATGAGATTAGGCAATTATCTGGCACTGCCAAAATCGCAAATCGAAACACTCTGTGGTTTATCAGAAAGAAGGTCAACTACCTATGAAAAACTTGTCAAAATATACCTTAATGCTATGTCAAGTGGCGTAAAAGCAACAGATGCTTTTATCCCGGAATTAAATCTCAACGGAGATATTAAAGAGTTAATCAACCATGGTAAAAATCTACTCGAAATATTCATTTCTAATTTGAATGATTGGACAGAAGAGGAGCTAGACCTATACCATTGCCCACACCCGGCTCTTGGAACAATAACGGTCAGAGAAACACTGTATTTTACTATTTACCATGTGCAACATCACGAGAAAATAATAATGAATCATTATTTAAAAAATTGAAAAAAATAAGCCATGAATATTCGATTTTTAGAAGAAAATGATGCAGTGATTTATCGCCAATTAAGACTTAGCAGTCTTCAAGAATCTCCTTTTGCGTTTAGTGATAGTTATGAAGACCAAGTAAAAAATTCAATCATAGATTTTGAGTTGGAAATCAAGAAAACAGGTAATCCATTAGAAAGTTTCACTTTAGGTACATTTTCAAATCAAGACCAACTAATTGGCTTTGTGAAATTTAAAAGAGACCATCGTTCAAAAGCAAGACATCGGGCTTCTTTATTTTCGCTCTATGTTCAACCTAATCATAGAGGAAAAGGAATCGCAAAAAAACTTATAAGTAGTTTGTTAAGCACCATCGGACCTATAACAGAGATTGAACAATTACAACTTTCTACTATCATTTCTAAAGATTCATTAATTGACTTTTATAAAAGCTTTGGTTTTGAAATACTGGGTGATGTAATTAAAAATGATTTAATTATTGATAATCAATATGTTGATGCAATCTATATGGTAAAGCATTTAAAAAATAAAAACTGATATACAATGACATTTTAAAACAACACAAATATGAGCAATGGTTATGAAATTTTAAACACCGAGCATAGTGATTTAAAAATAATTTATCAATTGTTTGAAGAGGCAATCGATTATATAAAAAGGAATAATTATATCGGATGGACGACCTATGATAAGACCTACTTAATTAAGGATTTAGAAAACAAACTTCAATTCAAAATAACAGCAAACGATGAAATACTCGCAGTTTTTAGCATCTGCTTCAGTGATGCCCTTATTTGGAGAGAAATGGAAAATGGCGACGCAATCTATTTGCATAGAATTGTAGTTAATCCGGTGTTTAAAGGACAAAAGCAAATTGATAAAATTCTGCATTGGATAAAAGAATTTGCTGCAGAAAAGGGATTGAAATACATCCGTATGGATACTTGGGCAGCCAATCCAAACATAATTGAATACTATAAAAGCTTTGGTTTTATTCATATTGAAGATTACACAACGCCAAATACACCAGAGCTTCCCGATCAACATCGAAATCTCAAAGTGGCTTTATTAGAAATGGAGTTATAACCAATTTATTCAAGCGATATGAAACAAACAAAATGGTTTGACAGGAGTTTTAATTTTGATAATCAACAAAATATTTTTCCATCTATTTTAGAACGCCTTTCAGGAACTCCAATCAGATTGGAAGAGAAGGTTAAAGATGTGACAGAAAATATTTTGATATTTTCTGATGATAATACTTGGTCAATAAAAGAGAACATCGGGCATTTAATCGACCTTGAAACACTTTAGCAAGGAAGGCTTGATGATATTAAAAATGACCAACTAGAGCTACGACCAACTGATCTGCAAAACACTAAAACCGATTTAGCAAATCACAATGCCAAATCAATACAAGATCTTCTCTCTGATTTTAGAAAAATAAGAACACAAACTTTACTAACCCTTCGAGCTATTGATGATGAAACAGTCTTCAAATCAGCACTTCATCCCAGATTAAAAATACCCATGCGAACTATGGATCTTTATTTATTCGTAGCAGAACATGACGATCATCACTTGGCCAGAATAACGGAATTAATTGAAACTTTAAAAAGAAATTAAAACACGAATAACATGAAAAAAATAGGTTTAGTTGGAGGCATAAGTTGGGTGTCCACAATGGATTATTATAAATTGATAAACGAAGGCATTAACAAAAAGCTAGGAGGGCTAAATGCCGCTGAATGTGTAATCTATTCACTGAACTTTGGGGATGTACAGGCTCTTAGTTGGACCAATGCCTACGATTTATTACTCAATGCTTGCGAAAGTTTAAAAAAAAGTGGGGTTGATTGCATAGTACTTTGCGCCAATACAGCACATTTATTTGCCGATAAATTACAGGAAAACATACAGTTACCCATGATTCATATTGTTGAGGAAACGGCAAAAGTTTTAAATAAAAAAGGCATCAAAAAAGCAGGGCTTTTAGGAACTAAATTCACTATGGAAATGGACTTCTACAGTAAAAAATTACAAGAGTTTGGTATCGAAGTAATCATTCCCGATCGTCAAGAAACAAGAGATTACATACAGCAGACCATTAAAGAAGAATTGGGTATAGGCTTTATTAATCCCGATACCAAATTAAGATATATTGATATTGCAAATGAATTAATTAAAAATGGTGCGGAGTGCATTATTCTGGGTTGTACAGAAATACCAACCTTAATCTCCCAAAATGACTTTTCATTCCCCATTATCGATACAGCAAAAGTACACTCAGATGCGATAGTTGATTACGCAACGAACTAGCAATAACAAGTAGCATATAAAATCAAATTTAGAGCAATTATATCATGAAAAAAGCAGTAATTGTAGCATTCGATAAATTCACAGACATCGATATTTTTTTGGCTTGGGACTTACTCAATCGGGTAAAATTTCGCGACAAAGAATTTCAAGTAAAAATCATCGGCACAGGATCATCTCACAAATCCGTTTGCGGACTTGACATAACCACTCACGGACTTATTGAAGAATGTAATGAGGCTGACCTAGTCTTTTTCGGTAGTGGTCAGGAAACACGAAATTTAATCAAAGACAACCTTTATCTCGAACGTTTTAAATTAAATCCAAGCAAACAAATAATCTGTTCAATGTGCTCGGGAGCGTTAATCATAGCGGCTCTCGGACACCTAAACGGCCTTTCGGCTACCACTTACCCATCTGCGTTCGAAGATTTAGAAAACTATGGTGTTAAGATACATAAAGACAAACATCTGGTGACTCACGGAAATATAGGAACAGCCGCCGGTTGCTTAGCTGCGATTGACTTATTTGGGTGGGCAATTGAAAAACTTTATGATAGTAAGGTGAAAGATGCAGTTATCGCTTCTGTCTTACCAATTGGACAAGGACAGGTTTGTATTTATTAATTCTATCCTCAAACAGTCTTTCATAAGCTCATTCAAAAAGGACAATCAAACAAAATTAACCGAATTATTGAAATATGAATGATACTAAAAAAACAAGAATTGCGATTGCAGGTATTGGCGGAATTGGTGGATATATTGGTGGGAAATTAGCATATCATTATTTGAATACTGAGAATGTAGAAATTATATTTATAGCAAGAAGAGAAATAGCAGCAGCCATTAACAAAAATGGTTTGTGGCTAGATTCTAATGACACTTCCTATCAATGTATACCAACCTTAACTTCTGACAATCCCTCTGAAATCGGGATAATAGATATACTCATAGTCTGTACAAAAACCTTTTCTGTAGAAGAAATATTTATAAAATATGCGGTTAACCTCTCGTCAGATGTAACAATAATTACCACACAAAACACAGTAAATGGAAAAGAAAAGTTAACGCCTTACTTACCAGAACTGGCAACACTTATGGAAGGAAGTATTTACATAGCTTCAAACATCGTTAAACCGGGTAAAATACAACACGTTAGTGGCCCTGCAAAACTTTTTTTTGGTACAGAAGGAGAAAGCAATAGTAAAGGACATAAGATTGCCAAAATCCTTAATGATGCAGGTATAAATGCAACCTACACTACTAATATAAATTCTGTTGTGTGGAAGAAGTTTATGTTCGTTTCTCCAGCGGCCATCGTCACAGCGATTTTCGAAATTACTTTTTCTGAAATATTGGAAACTACAAAATCAGAATATTTGTTTATCAATTTAACTTCTGAATTAATGCAATTGGCTGCTGCAAAAAAGATTGCTTTTGATGATAATACAGTGCTTAACAATATGAATTTACTCCTCAATTTTAAAAGACATGGAAAATCTTCGTTTCAACTGGATTTAGAGAAAAACAAACAAACGGAAGTGGATTCACTAATAAAATATGTTATTGAAGAAGCCAAATTATTTCAGATTCCAACACCTCATTTTGAAAGCGGATTAACTCAATTGATTGAAAAACATCATACGTTATCAAATAGTTTTTAAAAAATATCAATCGAAGATTCTAATAAAATCAAGGCAAATTACAATTTCATTTTTATTGACTTTATAAAATGATTACAAACACATTATCATTACTTTTTGATCTAAATCTAAAAAAATTAATTTCCGAAATTGAGCTTTATAAAAATGAAGACGATATATGGCGAATAGAAAAAAATATTTCTAATTCCGCCGGAAATTTAGTGTTACATATAATTGGAAACTTAAACACTTACATTGGAAAGGAAATTGCAAAAAATAATTATGTTAGAAATAGAGAGCTTGAATTTTCTACTAAAAATATTCCAAGAAAAGATTTAATTGAAAGTATTACTGAAATTAGACAAGTCATTAACAAATCACTTAAAACGCTAACTCATAAAGACCTAAAAAGAGAATATCCTCTTTTAGTTTTATCAGAAATGACAATCACTGAGTACCTACTGGTTCATTTAGCAACTCATTTATCATATCATCTCGGACAAATTAATTACCACAGAAGATTTATTTAAGCACAAATATATTCAGATAAAATGATTAGAATTATTTTAATAGTCGTTATAGCAACAGCATCACTAGGTTTTGGCCAAAATCAAAAACAATTTGTATTAGGCAATATTGACGAAATTTATTCCAAAGAATTAAACGAAAAAAGAACTTTAAATATTTACCTTCCGGAAGGTTATAATTTAAATGACACCATACAATATCCGGTTATTTACCTTCTTGACGGTTCGGCGAACGAAGATTTTATTCACATTGTAGGAATAGTGCAATTCAATAATTTTGAATGGGTAAATCAAGTGCCAAAGTCTATCGTGGTAGGTATCGCAACGATTGACAGACGTAGAGATTTTACATTTCCTACTACTATTGATAAAGATTTATTAGCATATCCAACTTCTGGCAACTCCAATAAATTTATTGCATTTATTGAAAACGAATTACAGCCGTTTATTGAAAAGAAGTATAAAACAAATTCGACCAAGACAATAATTGGACAATCTTTAGGGGGCTTGTTAGCTACACAAATTTTAATAACCAAACCAGTACTTTTTACTAAATATATTATTATAAGCCCAAGTTTGTGGTGGAATAATGGTTCAATTTTAAATCAAGAAATACAATGGTGGCAAACCAATTTGGCTCAAAAAACTGACGTCTACATTGCTGTTGGAAAAGAAGGTTTCACACCAACTGAAATTCCCAGAGTAATGGAAGTGGATGCAAATCTATTAGCTGAGAAAATACAAAATATTCAAAACACAAACTTTTCTGTTTTTTTTGATTATTTACCACAAGAAAATCACGCTACAATAATGCATCAGGCAGTATTAAATGCATTTAAGGTGTTAGGTTCAAAAAATAAGAAATAGGTACATCACGAAGCCTCTTCTACAATCCGTATCGTGCTGTAATAATACTCAGGCTATCCTTCGGGTTGGCTTTCTTCGTCAGCATGTAGCTCCTGCACCCTATTCAAAAACTCAGGCACGTCATTGGGAATAAGTTGTATTGCCAGCTCCATGATATTGGCCAGGTCAATATTAGGATTGCCTACTGTCGATGAAGGTTACACATTCGTCTGGCTGAAATGTCTGCTTTTTTATTGCCTTAAGTTCTATTTTCCCATAACAGTCATTTTTCCAAACGGTTTCAGAAGGTAGCATAAATTCCATAAAATCGGCAAAACCTCTACTAACTAAATTAACTTGTCCGATATGTTTATTGAGATAATTAATATTTTGTCCTGTAACTCCATCCTCCACAAAAACAAATTTCCAATTCCTGTCCTCGCAAAAAAGATTGCATTTTCAGAAATATTAGGGAATTTTCTACCTAATACATTGTAGTCGTCCGGATTTACCAGCCAAAACAAGCCCTCCCTATAAACATTCTTCAGGTTGTGTAATTTGTAGAATTTCTTCTATAGCCATGCTAGAAATTTTATTTTATGTCTCTTTTAAACTATATAAATAGCCAATTACTTCATTTACAGTCATTAAGCTGCTCTTTTGAATAACCTAAAAATTGTTCTGATTAAATCCATTTATGGGTTTATTTGATACTCTCTCAAACTACATTCATCAGTTGGCTCAAGATATCGTTTTGTTATTCATTAAATCTTCGTCCGTCCGTCCATGCGATCTTGGACGGTTACACCTTTTTCCTTAATAAAATCAAACATGCTTACTAAATCGCCAACGGCCTCATCTTTTGAAATACCAAGACTGGGGTTTGATTTTAATGTTGCTTTGGCAATTGATTTAAAAATAAAAAACTGGCCTTTAAGCAAAACGTCAACATCTTTAAAAAACACCCGCAATATTGGATTGGAAATATGTCCTCTCAATTCAACGTGCTCTATGTTATCCCAGGACACAAAAGCCTTACGTAACAATTGCTGATTGATAAACAAACCTTCATTGCTAACACCAACTGCTGGTTGTTTTAGGTCTTGCTTAAAGAACAGATACACCAAAAAAAGAGGAAAGGCAACCAATCCCCAACTTCCAATAGAAAACAATGTAGCCGGCCAACCCACCTCTGCATTTATCCGAGCTCCTTTTCTATACACTATTGCTTCATGTACGCGTCCTTCGTAAAACAATCTGGCAACAATCATCAAAACTATACACAATACTATAAGTATAAGTAAATTTCGCATTCCTTTTTTTATATTTTTGGAGTGTTGGGCCACCGCAATTAATTCCAAATCCTTCATATTCCTTTTAATTAAATCTGTACTTTCCTGAAAACATTATACACCAATCATTGTTATTTTTCAATACATGTAGCTTCATAAATGTCAACAATCTTGGCAAATTCAGTATTCTTCAGGTCTGCTTTTTTCAATGCTTCCACAAACAAGGGGCAGGTGTCCTTAAAATTAAATTCCACAACCTGATAAAGGTTAAAGCCTGTCATAAAATTGAGATCAGATTGCCATATACCAATAGCAAACGCAAAATCTTCCTTGCTCCGTTGCATATAATAGGCTTCAGACTCGTATTTTGCATTATTCATCCCAACGCTGCTATTGCCTTTGAGTGAGCCTTTTAAAAAGCGTAATCCATAGATAGTAATTCTTCCCTGTTTAATAATCCTGACAACCGATTTTTTCGAATCAAGGTTAAATGACTTTGGATTCAATATTTTATTGTTACCAAGGATCATAGTCGTGTAATACTCTGTCACATTATCAGCATTTGTCAGCTGGAAACTTTTGATTTCTTCGGTTTTAAATTTCTCTTCTTTTGCTTTTTCATCGGCTTTAAAGACTACTTTTTGGTCTTTGCCCTTTGGTTCTTCAATAAGTCCGGTTTTTGTGGTTCCATTAACAAATGTTATGGTACCCGGATAAAAATCTGCCATAGCGGTAAATGGCAGCAAAAGAAGTAAGAGTGCTATTCTTTTCATTGTGTCTGTTTTTTTAAATTAGGTTATTTATAATTCTTCGCATATTATTTAATCACGCTCTAAAATTTAAGTAAATGAATCAAGTACTTAATTGCGTTGTCTAATATACTAAACCTCTTTTAATTCAATACCGTTTCGGGGCTTTATGTATGGTTATTTATTTGTCCATTTCGTCTATTGGGGTACTTGCCCTTGAATTACTTATCAAAATCGCATAATCAAAATAATCTGTCGTTGTTTTACCTTTCAAATCATTTTTGTTTGACTTTTTCAGAAACAATTTGATTTCCATCAAATCTGTTTCATTTTTGGTATATGGTGAATTTTCTTTGTTCAGGCTATAAAGTGTTAAGTTGGACAATCTGTTTTTTTTGAGTTTGTTAATTCCCTTAAAATACTCTTTCCAATAGTCTCCAATGCCATAACCTCCTTCTGTTGTGTAACCAATATATTTCTTTTTGTCGTCAAATTTCAAGTCCCATAGCACACGGCTTTTGGTTAAAAACCCTGCGATTGCAACAATCTCTTCTTTTTTATATACGTTACTTTCTATCAACCTCGTGAAGAATGATGGATTACTGTTTTCTCTCTCTTTCTCGATATGAAAAAATCCCATTCTGACAAACTGCGCATTTGAACTAAAATTATAGAGTTCACTTAGTGACAAATAATTATCAAAAATGGTTTTTTCCCTATCCCTCTTTTTAAAAGTCAGGGATATATTGTCAATCAGATTATCTGTGATTTTTTGATTTTTTGAAATGGATTCAAAATACGCCTTATTATTTTCATAATCAGCCACAAACGCTTTTAGAATATTTTTCGAGTGGCTGTCATAGTTTGGAGAATAATCGGTTGTATCAATCTCTAGCATTGCCGCTAAATTATCGTATGAAACAAATTTTCCTTTTCCGGTTTCAAATAATTCAATCAACAGTTTTGAAGTGTATTTGTAAGTCACAATTAAATCAATTCCAACTACTTCAATTTTATCCTCTGCTGATTGATTATCATTTATTTTTTTTATGTTTTTCCATTTATTGTATGTTTCAATGCTCCTCTCTTGTGGCACCCTGCTCCCATAATGCTTAACCAAATCTTTTAATAATAGTGTGTCGCCCGATTTTAAATACTGATTAAAATAATAAGCTATTCCAAAATCGGTTTCAGGCAGGTAATATTTAATTTTATGCTTTTTGATTAGTTGTTCTAGTATTATTTTTTCGGCATTTTCTGTTTCCTGGCTTCCGTGATAAGCACCAAAGCCCATTATCTTAAAACCGCTGTGAGGGAATTCAAAACTTGCATCTAATATATCGTACCGATTACTTTGCAAATAATCGTTTTTGGATTGAGAAAATCCCAATTGTGCAAATAAAATTATGTATAACAAAAGTCTGAACTTCATATTAGAGCCTTTTTGTTCAATCGCCAGACTTTATTTTCCTTCTAAGGTAAAATTTACGTTTAAACTTACTCTTTGCTTGCCTGCTATACCATCTTTTGATCTGGAATTCCATTTTGGCATTTGTTTGATAACCCTTAACGCTTCAGCGTTTATTTCGTCATTGACACCACGAATGATTTGGCATTGTGAAATACTTCCGTCTTTTTCAACCATGAAGGTCACCATAACTTTTCCCTCAATCCCTTCATCTCTTGATTTCTTAGGATAGATGATTTTTTCAGCTAAATAATCAAAAAGAGCATTTTTCCCTCCGGGAAATTGAGCGGCAATTTCATAATTATAGTACTCCATTAGAGCACCGTTCACATCCCAAACTTCACCTTTAATTCGTTTACCATTGTCGTAAACATCCCTGCGCTTAAGCTGTCCATTTTCCCAATAGGTGATCAATTGTCCATGTATTCTTGAATTTTGATAATCAATTTCTCTTCGTATTTTTCCATCTTCATACCATTCTTTTCTTTTTCCGTGAGATCTATTCTTAAAATAGGGGTTTTCTGCTTTAAGTTGGCCCGATTTAAAGTAAACCCGTTCAATAACATTCAGCGAATCTACTATGCCAGGCGTGCCGATTTTGTAATGATGGCATAATTCAAAAGTTGCTACTTTAACTCCATCCTCATCGTGGAAGGTTGTATCTTTGGATGTTACGGATTGACCAAAGACCGAAAATGTCAATAGGCTTATTAAAATTGTCAAGGTTGATTTCATTGCTCTTCTGTCATGAATGGTTAGTTATTTTCTTTACTTTTAATTTTTACCTGAAAGATTTTCGCTGTATTTATCAATGAGTATAGCTGTTTTTTCTGCATCTATTTCGCCATCTTTTGTTAAAACTCCATTCTCGTATAGCCAAAGAACAGTATTTTTCCATCTCGCATGCCATTTTTTAGTTTCCATTTTTAATTTCAAAGAAACAAAATTGATGACATTATAATCATCATCATACATTTTGTACCCAATGGTTCCATTATCATTATGTCTGATAAAAACGATTTCTTCTTTGGTATTAAGTTTATAAATAGTCAATTCTCCCGATTTATCTTTGAAGTTAAAAGTATCTTTTCCATCAATCAGTATAACATCCTTTTTTAGCTCAATTTTCTGCGCAGATATTGGTAAAGTGATTAAAAAAGCAGTAATCAGTAGTGCAAATTTGTTCATTTTTAAATATTTATAGTTTATAAATTAAATTTGGTATTCTCATATAGTTGTTAAAGTCAATTCATATTTAAGATTCCACAATTATTAACAAAACCCCAAAATTATTACTTGGGGTTTAAAATCAAATATAGAATTTTTGTATTTTTAATTATTCCTAGTTAGCCTTTAAGCAGTATTTTTGTCCCTTACCTTTATTAATAACAATTTCTACAAAGTAACTTCCGTTCGCCAATTCTGAAATATCGATTACATTGTTGGCGGCTGTTTTCACTAACTGGCCTAACTGATTATAAATAGTCACCTTTTCCAGTTGTAAACTGCTTTCCTTTGAAATAATGACAAAATCCTTTAAGGGGTTTGGGTATATTGAAAAGTTGCTTAGTTCAAAATCATCACTGGATAGAATAGTCGATAAATTATATAGACCAGTCATGCCCGGAAGACTGCTATCATACGTCATTGGTGTACCTATAGATATGGTGGTTCCGTTGCTTGATAAAGAAACGCTGGTTCCATTTAAGTGGTTGCCTTCTAAGCCAAAAATATCTGTACCTAGAAGCGTCCAAAAATCACCAATATTTTGATAAATTCGGACAAGACCACATTTCTGCATATTCCCATTGTTATTTCGTGGTGAACCTATGGCTAAAATAGTGCCGTCACCAGACAGCAAAATACTTGAACCACTATGGTTATTAGCGGCTTTACCGTTTATATCTGCTCCAATTTGTGTCCAAACCCATGATACATTTTGATATACACGGGTATGAGCTCTCGGACCGGCTGTAGCACCGCTTCCTTCATGAGGAGATGAACCTACAACAATGCTACCATCGCTTGACATCGCGACACTGGAACCACATTGATCATTTGCTGCTACACCGAGAATATTTGAGCCGATTTGAATTTGTCCAACACATTGAATAGAGAATTATCTATATAGGCTTTGAAGTATATCTGCGTTTATGACTCTAGTTCAAACACGGATTTGAGATTCATTCCAATCTCTTGGCCTTTATTTAATGTAGGATCGAAATCTTTCGCAAAAATAATCTTGCCTATATTTTTTTGATATACAGCCCCCGTAATTCCGTCTGTTTTAATTCCTTTTCCTTTTTAATAATCTGGGAATGACTACAAAAACAAGCCAACAACGTAATAAGAACATTTTTTTTATAGTAATCTTGAGTAATTAAGTTAGTGTTTTACAATACTTTTTTTCGCGACCAATACAGAGAAAAGACCTGCAATTACTACAGGAATTCCCGATAATAATGCCAAGGTTCTGCTGGGTAAGCCGCTATATTGTCCTCTCTCCAAATCAGGTGATACAAAGAATGTAATAATGGTTAAAATTACGGTAGCCCAAAAGAGTTGATTAGATAATTTAAGGTTCGTTTTGAACAAGAATACGGCGAAAACAAGCGACAAAATTAATAATACAGCCAGCATAATTTGAACGATGGTATAGGTGGTGGCCGATGGCACTGTATCGAGCATTTTTTCAATTCTCTCTATTTCCGCATCCAATTCCGTTTTGGATTCTCCGGTCATGTTTTTTACTTGGTCTTTGAGTGTTGCCATTTGGGTTTTGGCTTCTGCTATTTGGGTTTGGCTTTCGGCCAAATCATTTTTATCCATTTGCGCTCTGTAAATCGACATGGAACATGTTAAAAGGGAAATCAAAACGATAATGATTCCAAAAATTTTAAATACTGTTTTCATTTTTTTATAATTTATTTAGTTGAACATAAAACCACCTTACGTGGAATGACAATACAATAATAAATCAAAGAAAAATGAGAATTTTGACCAATGAATTAACGTTAGGATTTAGAAGATTAACGGAGCTAATTGAAGGAGAACCGTTTTTTATTTAAAAGCTACTAAAGACTGTCGAGTAAAACTAAAAACTCTTCTTTTTTACGTACCGACAGCGGAATGGAAGATTTGTTTTTCATCACTATAGTGTTGCCGCCTTCCGATTTAATAAAATGGTCAAAGTAAGCCATGTTAATCAGATGGGATTTGTGAGTTCTAAAGAAATTATAAGGACTCAAAAGGGTTTCATACTCTTTTAGATTGGTAGAAACAACGAGTTTAGGTGCATTAATAAAATAAAAGGTTGTGTAGTTTTTATCAGATTCACAGTTGATTATATCTTGAATGTTTACGGAGTATATCTTATCGGCTGTTTTGAGTACTAGATTTTGAAGGTTTTTGGGACGTTCAAGATTAGTGAACAAGTTATGGAGTTTCATATCAAAGAATTCCTTGCTCAACGAATCTTCCGCTTTTTTTACCGCATCTAATAATTCTTTGCTGTCTAATGGTTTTAGTAAATAATCTATTGCGGAAAAACGGAAAGCTCTAATGGCAAAATCTTCATAACCGGTTATAAAAATCACTTTAAAATTTATTGGACTTAGCTTTTGCAACAAATCAAAACCAGTTCCGTCGGACATTTCAACATCTAGAAAAACCAAATCAGGCGTCAACTGTTTTATCAACTTTACTCCCGAAGCTACTGATTCAGCTTGTCCAATAATCGAAATACTAGGACAGGTCGCTTTGATAATAGCGATGTTTTCTTTCCTGATTTTTTCTATATCGTCTATGACTACGGCTCGTAACATATTGAGGTTTATTTTTCGTAAATATAAGGTATTTCAAAAACAACTTTGGCGCCTTCAACGATTCCTTCCGGATTGAAAAGGTTATCTGTTTGCACGACGAAATCTTTGTTTTTGGTATAACTAACCAATCGTTCTTTGGTAATGGTCATTGCCAATGATTTGTGGTTGCTTACTTTTTTGTCCGTATCAAATCCTTTACCATTGTCTGTTACTTCAAAGAAAAGTTTGTTTTCCTTTAAATAGAAATGAACAGCAATTTTTCCGTCTTTAAAAGTGTTGCTTAGTCCGTGTTTAATTGCGTTCTCAATAAAAGGTTGTGCCAACATTGGCGGCAGGAATATTGATTCCTTGTCGATTCCTTCTTCGACATCTACGGTAAACTTAAATTTATTCTCATAGAGCAGTTGTTGTATCGAAAGGTAGTTTTCAATCATTTCCACTTCTTCATCGAGCGAAATGTAGTTTTCATTAGAGTTTTCGAGGATTTGCCTTGTTAGTTTCGAAAATTTACCCAGATAATCTACCGCTTGTTCGTTTTGGTTGTTGTTAATCAAACTCCTTATGTTTTGCACGGAATTGAATATAAAATGTGGATTCATCTGTGTGATGAGTAGTTTTTGTTTGATTTGGTTTTTCTCTAAAACGGTAATGGCTTGTTTTTGTCTATTGTTTCTGTAATAAAAATAACCCCCTAACAGAAATAATAGAAGTAAGAAAGAAAGTCCAATAAGCCAATTGTTCTTTGCAGCCGTTTTCTTTTCTGCATCGATTTTTAGGTTAAATTCTTTTTTTTCAAAATCGTATTTGAGTTGTTGTTGGATTAAAGCATTTTTTGAGGTTTCCGTTTTACTCGAATCAAGCAGCTGATCATGCAAAACATACATTTCGAGGGCTTTTTTATAATCTTTATTAGCCGCACTTACTTTATATAAAAGGTCAGAAGCACTTTGTTGGAGTTCAAATAAGTTATGTTCCTTAGCCAATGTAATGGCTTTGCTCAAATAGACATCGGCCTGGTCATACTCTTTTTTCTTATAATGCAGTTCCCCCAAATTTATATAGTTGCCGGTAGTGGCTACGGGATGGAAATCACTTTTTAAGGTTTGCTTCAAAATTTGTTCCGCTTCGTCAAATTTTAATTGTTCTATTTTTACGCAGGCAATTTTGCCTAAGATCACATCTATAGTGACCTGATCTCCGATGCTTTTGGCCAGCGCAATTGCTTGATTGTAACTGTTAATTGCTTCAGGATATTTTTTCAGGGCAAAATAACATTTTCCGAGATTGCCATAAACATAACTTCTTGCGTGTTTATCCTGTGCCGTCATGGCTGGTAATTTATCATAATAGCGGTTAGCCTTCTGGTAAGACGCGATTGAATTTTCAAACTTTCCCTGCTTCAAATAAATTTGTCCAAAATAGGTTTGTACATAGCATACACCGTTGGCACTGTTTTCTCCTTTAGCGCTTTCAAAATATTTCAGTGGGGCAAACAAACAGGCTATCGCTTTTTCATATTCCTGTATGTCCGAATATAGTGTACCTTTTGTCACAATAGCAAAGTTCATGTTTTCATAGGACTCAGCCTCCTTATATAAGGCGATGCTTTTGTCTATATAAGCAAAAGCCTTAGTGAAATTCCGCTTTCTTTCTTCGCCCATTGCAGCCGAAGAGTAGGATTCTGCAAGCATGGCGGCATATATTTTATGCAATTCCGGTGAATTTTTTTTACGGTAATTTTTGATGGCCAGCTTTTCGAGCATAGTGTTCAAGTAATAATAATTGGGCTCATTAAGGCTATACTTTTCGCCCATTACGGTAGATATCACATGCAGCTTTGTAGTGTCATGGATTTTAGAGTTTTGAAACACTATTTTTAAAGAATCTATGGTTTTATCCTGCGAATAGGAAATGAAAAAAGAAAATAAAAAAGCAACTATGGTAATTAGTCTGATAATTTTAGACATGTAAGTATTTTTTGGTTTATAAAGCTTGGCTAAAAGTAAATAAAAAAAGAAGATATTTAAATCCGTAACAATAGTTTAACACTTCAAACCTTCTTCCAAAGTTCAAAAGGAAAGAGAAGTACGAAGCAATATGCAAATTCATCTGGATTCTGAAAAGTTACCGCAATCCCACACAACCAATAAGGATTTCTATAATAGTTGTTTTAGCCAATTTTTATCTGATTCTAAATATTTCTAACAATGTATGGCTTAAAATTTTAATTGAAGTAATTTACCACTCCTTCCACTCGCTCCTAAAAAAATTACCGACACAATTATTGTTGCAAAAATGCGTACACTACGTGACTTGCAACCGACATTCACATAAAAATCCGAAAAAATAAAAAAGCCCGGAAACAATTTGCTTCCGGGCTTTAAAATGTATATTAAATTATTTCCTGATAACCTTGAAGGTTTGAGAAGCAGCGCCAGAGGTAGCTTTCACAACGAAAGTACCGGCCGGCAGATGGCTCATGTCGATTTGGGCCGAAGTAGTGTCTACACTTCTTGAAATCAACTTTTGTCCGAACATATTGAAAACTTCCACTTCCGTCAATAAGTCGTTGTATTCAACGTTCAGGATATCACTTACAGGATTCGGATAAATCCTGAATTGTCTGTGACCGAAGTCGGAAGTGTTTAGTTGCGAAACCAAAATACACTGCGAAGTCACGGTACAATCACCATTTGAAATCACTACATAATAACTGCCAGTAACCGTTGGTATGAAGGTTTGCTCCATCTCGTTGCTAATCTCTTCGTTTGCGCACGTAAACCATTGGTACGTCGCTCCCGACTGCGTCGCGGTAACTATGCCGCCACTTTGGGTGACACCCGAGTCCGGAAGCGGGTTTACAGTAATGGTCGTAGCAGCAGAAACTGCCGACTCACAGGTTCCATTATCTATGTAAACCGTATAAGTGCCCGAAGCAGCAACCATTATTGATTGTGTTGTCGCACCGTTAGACCATACATTTCCGATAGCCGATGATGAAGTCAGCGTAACACTTCCGCCATCGCAGAAAGTCGTCGCACCCGACACGGAAATCGACGGTGTTGCCGGAAGTGGGTTTACAGTAACTGTCGTAGCGGCAGAAACTGGCGATGCACACGTTCCGTTGTTTACATAAACTGAATAGGTTCCTGAAGCAGCAACCGTTATTGATTGTGTTGTCGCACCGTTAGACCATACGTTTCCGGTAGCCGATGATGAGGTCAGGGTAATACTTCCTCCATCGCAGAATGTCGTAGCGCCCGAAGCAGAAATCGTCGGTGTTGCCGGAAGCGGGTTCACAGTAACGGTCGTAGCGGCAGAAACTGGCGACTCACAGGTTCCGTTATTTACGTAAACCGTATAAGTGCCCGAAGCAGCAACCGTAATTGATTGTGTTGTCGCACCGTTAGACCATACATTCCCGGTAGCCGATGATGAGGTTAGGGTTACACTTCCGCCATTACAGAAGGTCGTCGCACCCGTAGCCGAAATCGTCGGTGTTGCCGGAAGC
>NZ_DLGY01000004.1:0-322 GCF_002482945.1 Flavobacterium sp. UBA7682 | reverse complement strand
AACCGTAATTGATTGTGTTGTCGCCCCGTTTGACCATACGTTTCCGGTAGCCGAAGATGAGGTCAGGGTAATACTTCCTCCATCGCAGAAAGTCGTAGCGCCCGAAGCGGAAATCGACGGTGTTGCCGGAAGTGGGTTTACAGTAACGGTCGTAGCGGCAGAAAATGCCGACGCACACATTCCGTTGTTTACATAAACCGAATAGGTTCCTGAAGCAGCAACCGTTATTGATTGAGTCGTCAGACCGTTAGACCATACATTTCCGATAGCCGATGATGAGGTCAGGGTAATACTTCCTCCATCGCAGAAAGTCGTAGCGCCC
>NZ_DLGY01000020.1:0-129511 GCF_002482945.1 Flavobacterium sp. UBA7682 | reverse complement strand
CCCCAAGAGCTCATATCGACGGGGGGGTTTGGCACCTCGATGTCGGCTCGTCACATCCTGGGGCTGGAGAAGGTCCCAAGGGTTGGGCTGTTCGCCCATTAAAGTGGCACGCGAGCTGGGTTCAGAACGTCGTGAGACAGTTCGGTCTCTATCTACTGTGGGCGCAAGAAATTTGAGTGGATCTGATTCTAGTACGAGAGGACCGAATTGGACTAACCTCTGGTGTATCTGTTGTTCCGCCAGGAGCACCGCAGAGTAGCTACGTTGGGAAGGGATAAGCGCTGAAAGCATATAAGCGCGAAACCCACCACAAGATGAGATTTCTTTTAAGGGTCGTGGGAGATGACCACGTTGATAGGCTATAGATGTAAAGGCAGTAATGTCATAGTCGAGTAGTACTAATAACCCGTAAGCTTATGTACGCATCCCGGTCTTCGGACCGGGAGAAACTTTCTCCCCGCATTCGCGAGGAAGACAAATAAATTTCTTTATCTCAGTATGTTAAGATATTATGTATTGTTGATTGATATAAAGTCAATCACCCATGCAAAACGACTTAAGGTGGTTATTGCGTCGGGGCTCACCTCTTCCCATTCCGAACAGAGAAGTTAAGCCCGATTGCGCAGATGGTACTGCAGTTATGTGGGAGAGTATGTCGCCGCCTTTTTTTAGAAACCCTATCCTAACGGATGGGGTTTTTTGTTTTATATTATTGGCGAACTGAAGTTCGCGTACCTACCTGCCGGCAGGTAGGCCTGAAGCCCACCGGGCTTCCTCCTCTTAATATACTTCGTCAGTTCGCTTGGCTCGGGTCAAATGTCGGGGGTCACGGCTGAGCATTCCGAACAGAGCAGTTAAGTTATTGGCGAACTAAAGTTCGCATACCTCACTGCCTCAGGCAGTGCTCCTCTTAATATCAAATGCAGATGGTACTGTCTCGTCTTTTGGGACGAGATGGGAGAGTATGTCGCCGCCTTTTTTTAGAAACCCTGTTCTAACGGATGGGGTTTTTTGTTTATACGGGTTTTGAAATCCGTCGTTATGCAAATGCATCGTTGGTCAAGAAGCGTGAGGGATGGGAGAGGTTACCGCGTAACCCGGACAGCCCGACCCAAAGGGGCACGCCATAATTATGTAAATGATAAGTATAGTTCTGTAAGAAGTGTTTGAAGTTTTATAGCGAAATTTACAGTGTTGTTAAGAGATTGATGACACCCAAATTTTACACTATAACTTTAAATTTTGAACTATGAAAAGAGTAATTATGGTAATCGCAATGATTACGCTATCAACAACTAGTGTTTTCGCGCAAGAAGGAGAAAAGACAGGAACTGATAACCGTTCACAAATATCTCTAGGGATAAAAGTAGGCGTTAATCTCTCCAATGTTTATGACTCAGAAGGAGAAGATTTTGTAGCCGATTCTAAATTAGGTTTTGCTATTGGTGGTTTTCTTTCACTTCCTCTCGGAAGGTATTTTGGGATTCAGCCAGAGGTTTTATTTTCGCAAAAGGGATTTAAATCTACCGGTACTTTTTTGGGAAGTACTTATGAAATGACCAGAACTTCAAACTTCTTAGATGTGCCGATTTATGTTAGTTTCAAACCTGTTGAAAATATATCGATTTTGTTCGGTCCGCAGTTTTCCTATTTAATGAAACAAACTGATAAATTTGAAGGCGGCACCATTTCGGCTACACAGGAAGATGAATTTAGTAATGATAATATTGAAAAGAATATATTCGGACTTGCAGGTGGTGTCGATTTTAATATTGATCAAATAGTTTTTGGTCTAAGAGCCGGTTGGGATTTGAAAAATAATAACGGTGACGGAACTTCGGATACGCCACGTTATAAAAATATGTGGTATCAGGCCACCATTGGCTATAGATTTTAGGAGATAGCTTTGTGAAAAATATAATTTTATATTTTGCCACGAATTACACAAATTAGCACGAATTAGTTTGTGGAAATTTGTGTAATTCGTGGCAAAAAAATTAAAGCTCCTGAATTTCAGGAGCTTTTTTTATGACTTATTGTTTTTCAATCCATTCTCTGGCATTGACAAAGGCTTCAATCCAAGGGGAAACTTCGTCTTTTTTATCGCTTGGGTAATGTGCCCAATTCCATGAGAAAGTTGAACGCTCAATGTGTGGCATCATCACTAAATGTCTTCCGGTTTTGTCGCACATCATTGCCGTGTTGTAATCGGAGCCATTTGGATTAGCTGGATAACCTTCGTAGGCATATTTGGCCACAATGTTATATTGACTTTCTTCATAAGGCAAATGGAACTTTCCTTCTCCATGCGAAACCCAAACACCTAAGGTAGTTCCGGCAAGTGTTTTTAGCATCACCGAATGGTTTTCTTGCACTTTTACTGATGTAAAGATGCTTTCGTGTTTGTGTGAATCATTGTGTTTCATTTTTCCGTGAGTCTCATGTTCCGGATTGATGACTTCTAATTCCATGAACAATTGACAACCGTTGCAAATGCCGACTGATAAAGTGTCTTCTCTTTTTAAGAAGTTTTTTAAAGCGGTATTGGCTTTTTCGTTGTATAAAAACGCTCCGGCCCAACCTTTAGCCGAACCTAAAACATCCGAATTCGAGAAACCACCCACGGCTCCAATAAACTGAATATCTTCTAAAGTTTCACGTCCCGAAATCAAATCGGTCATGTGAACGTCTTTGACATCGAATCCGGCCAAGTACATCGCATTGGCCATTTCACGCTCGGAATTACTTCCTTTTTCTCGGATGATTGCAGCTTTCGGACGTGGTTTTGTGTTGTCAATTAGTGGTTTTAATCCGGTGAAATGCGTTGGGAATTGATAGTTCAATGGTTGGTGAGCAAAATTCTCAAAACGCTCTAAAGCCTTTCCATTTCTACTTTGCTTTTGGTCGAGTAGGTATGATGTTTCGAACCAATCATCTCTTAAGGTTGGGATATCTAAATTCCAAATTCCAAATTCTAAAGTAGCTTTGGATACCACTTCTCCAATTTTAAAGAACTCGATTCCGGCTAAAGCTTTTTCGAATGTTGCATCGTCTTTCGCTTGAAGGACTAAACCAATATTTTCAGCAAATAAAATCTTTACTAAATCTTTTTCTTCGAATGAAGAGAAATCAATTTTAGCACCTAAATTGTTATCCGCAAAACACATTTCCAACATTGTCGTAATCAAACCACCGCTTCCGATGTCGTGTCCGGCAAGTATTTGTCGGTCTTTGATTAAGTCTTGAATAGTATTGAAGGCTTTTTTGAAGAAAGAAGCGTCTTTTATATTTGGCGTATCGTTTCCGATTTTATTCAAGACTTGAGCAAAAGAACTTCCACCCAACTTAAACTCGTCTTGCGACAAATTGATATAATAAATTGAACCGCCATTTCTTTGTAAAACAGGTTCAACGACTTTAGTAATATTGGAACAATTTCCGGCAGCCGAAATAATCACCGTTCCCGGTGCAATTACTTCGTCATTCGGGTATTTTTGTTTCATTGAAAGTGAATCTTTTCCGGTTGGAATGTTGATACCTAATTCGATGGCAAACTCAGAACAAGCCTGAACTGCTTCGTATAAACGGGCATCTTCACCCTCATTTTTACAAGCCCACATCCAGTTGGCTGACAAGGAAACGCTTTTTAAATTTTCTTTTAACGGAGCGAAAACAATATTTGATAAAGCTTCGGCAATCGCATTTCTACTTCCGGCTGAAGGATTAATTAAAGCCGAAATAGGAGCGTGTCCGATTGAAGTCGCAATACCTTCTTTTCCGTTAAAATCCAAAGCCATTACACCGACGTTATTCAATGGCAATTGTAATGGTCCGACGCATTGTTGTTTGGCCACTTTTCCGCCTACACAACGATCGACTTTATTGGTCAACCAATCTTTACAGGCCACAGCTTCGAGTTTCAAGACATCTCTAATATAATCTTGTATATAATCGCTGCTATATTCTAAATCGGTGTAATTTCTATCGATGGTTTTATCTGCCATAATGGTTTTAGGCGAACTGCCAAACATGTCTTCTAAAGCAAAATCCATTGGTTTGGCACCGGTTGTTTTGCTCTCAAAAGTGAAGCGTTGGTTATCGGTTACGTCACCAACTTGATACATCGGAGAACGTTCTCTGTCGGCAATGCGTTGTAATGTATCAATATCTTTTTGACCAATCACCAAGCCCATTCTTTCTTGAGATTCGTTGCCAATGATTTCTTTGGCAGATAATGTTGGGTCGCCAACAGGCAATTTATCTAAATCAATCAAACCACCGGTCTCTTCTACCAATTCGGAAAGACAATTCAAGTGTCCGCCCGCACCGTGATCGTGAATAGAAACGATAGGATTGTTATCACTTTCCACCAAACCGCGAATGGCATTGGCAGCACGTTTTTGCATTTCAGGGTTGGAACGTTGGATGGCATTTAATTCGATTCCCGAACCAAAAGCACCGGTATCAGCAGACGAAACTGCTGCGCCACCCATACCAATTCTATAATTTTCTCCACCAAGGATAACGATTTTATCTCCGGCACTCGGTTTCTTTTTGATGGATTGGTCTAATTTTCCGTAACCAATGCCTCCTGCTTGCATGATTACTTTGTCGTAACCGAGTTTTCTATTTGTATTTGGTTCATCCTCAAATTCGGATGGCTCTTGGTGTTCAAAGGTTAGAATCGAACCGGTAATCAAAGGTTGCCCGAATTTATTCCCAAAATCCGAAGCACCATTAGATGCTTTGATTAAGATATCCATTGGCGTTTGGTACAACCATTTTCTTTCGGTCATGCCATTTTCCCAAGTTCTGTTGTTTTGTAAACGAGAATAAGCGGTCATGTAAACGGCAGTTCCGGCTAGCGGTAATGAACCTTGACCACCGGCTAATCTATCTCGAATTTCTCCACCAGAACCTGTTGCGGCTCCATTGAAAGGTTCAACGGTTGTTGGGAAATTGTGCGTTTCAGCTTTTAAGGAAATCACCGAATCAAATTCTTTGGTTTCGTAGAAATCAGGTTTGTCGGCACTTTTTGGGGCGAATTGAGTTACTCTTGGTCCTTTGACAAAAGCCACGTTATCTTTATAAGCCGAAACTATATCGTTTGGATTTTCGGCGGATGTTTTTTTGATGAGTTTGAATAATGAAGTCTCTTTTTCCTCTCCGTCAATGACAAAAGTTCCGTTGAAGATTTTGTGGCGACAGTGTTCCGAGTTGGCTTGAGAAAAACCAAAAACTTCTGAATCGGTTAATTTACGACCAATTTTTTGGGCAACACCATTCAAATAATCAACTTCTTCAGCACTTAGCGCCAAACCTTCTTGTTGGTTATAAGCGGCAATATCGTCAATTTCTAAAATCGGTTCCGGTTGAATGTTGATGGTGAAAATATCTTGGGTCAGCTCACTGTATTTTTGTGAAAGCATTGGGTCGAAATCGGTAAAATCAGATGAAACTTTTTCGAATTCCTCTATTCTGAGGATACCTTCGATTCCCATGTTTTGCGTAATTTCAACAGCATTGGTACTCCAAGGGGTTACCATGGCGGCACGTGGACCAACAAAAAAATCCGTCAGGACGGATTTTTCTATTTTATGTGCGTTGTCAAAAAGCCAGTTTAATTTTGAGATAGTTTCTGCCGACATTTCGGCTGCGCTCAATGTGTTTTGCGTTTGTACGGCAAATACAGTTGAACTTTCGTTTCCGAAAAAATGAATCATTGTGTTTTTGTGTTGTTGTTGTAGGTGCAAATTTAGGGTAAAAAAACGAGACCTAAAATCAGTTTTTAAAATTAATCCTCAGGAAAAATTTCATGTTGATAAGCCCCTAAATCATAAAGTCCATTTGTTGTAATTCTGGGTATCCCTAAAATATCATTAGCAACGCCAACATTATCGCCAAATCCTCTGGCATCAGAATCATCTCCAATGTTTAATTGGTTGTTTTGAATATCTAAGAATTTTGGATTTCCGTTTCTTTTGATTTCAGGATTGTCAAATATCCAACTGTAAAGGGTATCTGTAGTAGTACCAAATTTTATCAAACATTTAGTAAACGAATAATTGAAATCTTCTGAAGTATCAGGATCTAATTTTAATTCGTAGGTATTACTACCATAAATGATGCAGTTTTTAAAATCGGCTTGGGTCAAATCAAAAGCCACATTATTACCATTTTCTTCTTCGTAATAATTATTCAATAAAACGGCTACTTGTCGAGAACTCGACCAGTTGTTGTTGAAGGTACAATGTTTGAAATCATAACTTCCACCCAATGTACAAGCCAAAGCAGCCACTCCACCATAATTAACTACTATATTTTCTCCTTGTATTTTAGCCGTTTTGGCATAAATACCAACCAATGATGAATTATAGATTTGTGTATTCTTAATCGTCATAAAGTTTCCGTCATTACTGTCAATATTCAGCCCGACGATGGAATTCTTGATGATTACATGATCAATTTCGTTATTGGTACTTCCGGCCGTCAGCCAAATCGTTTCCCATTGTCCGGGAACATCTGCAAATCCGGGTTCTAATCGGTCGCCTTCAAAAATGATTTTGTTTTCTAAAGTTCCGATAGCTTTAAATGATGCACCGTTACCAACAATGACGCCCGAACTATCATGAAAATGGATTCTTGCTCCGGGTTGAATATTAAGTGTTTTGCCACTTGGCACAGCGGCGTAACCGTAGACTACATAAGGCTTATCGTTGCCCCAAATATATTCATTACCGTTAACGGGATCGTTTTCATCAAGGAAGAAGCCATAAACCGGTTCGTCAATTCCGTCTATATTCAGCGTTTCAGTTGTGCCGTCGGAAAATCTTTTTGGATATAAAAAGTAAGCATCTTGAATCAATGTAACCAATTCTACTTTTTGGAAATTATCACCGCTGTCAAACTGAATTTGATCGGTATATAAAAAATCAGTTGGATTAGCTGAAGCTACATCGGTAGTGACTTCAATGAAAATATACAAACTGTCTTTGGCCAATAATTCTACATCGTGGAAGATGCGGTTGTTTTCGCCTACCATTCCGTCAACCGTCATACGGTATTTGGAAGCTTGACCTTTGCCTAATTGAATTGTTGGAATTTTAATGTCTTTGTCACTTTTATTATAGACTTTTAGAGTATAAGTGCTCGAACCGATATCGGTGAAAACCGTATCTAAATAAACGGTGTCTTTAGAAAAAGTCAAATTGCCTGTGCTGGCTTCAAATTGAAAGTCTTCTCGACAAGAACTCACGGAGATGGCTAAACCAACAATAAAAAGGATAATTATATTACGCATTGAGAATGAATTTTTACTTTGTACCGTTCGACCTCATGGTCTCGGTTGGTAAATGTAGGTATTAATTTGAAAATTTGAAAATTTGAAAATTCTCTTAAAGCATAACGTAAAAAAAATAGTTTTAGTATGACAGATTTTTAAAAGACGATTTTGATTTGTTTTCCTTGTGGGAAATAAGTAGTAATTTTACAAAAAAAAAGCGATGTCATTTGATAAAGAAAGAGTACTCCAATTATGCAACGAATGGTGTAACAACACTTTGATGCAAACCTTAGAAATAGAATATATTGATGCCGGAGAAGGTTTTTTAACCGCCAAAATGCCTGTTAATTCAAGAGTGCATCAGCCTATGGGATTATTACACGGTGGTGCAACGGTTGCTCTGGCAGAAAGTGTTGGAAGTGCGGCTTCGTTAATGTTCATCAATACAGATAAACAAGAAGTGCGCGGGATTGAAATTTCTGCCAATCATTTAAAAAGCAAACGCGAAGGCATAGTGTATTGTACAGCCAGAATTGTTCACCAAGGCAGAAGCATTCACCTTTGGGAAATAAAAATTACCGATGAGAACGACAAACTTATTTCACTTTGTAAATTGACCAACATGATTTTACCCAGAAGATGATGACCGATTTATTTATCAAAGTCAAAACGCATCAAGAGCAACAATTGCCTTTTGTGTTGTATGCGAAACCCAATTCGGATAAAATGATTGGTTTGTTCCAAAAAAATGACCATTTGTATTTCTTGGAAGATTTTGCGGCGAAGGGTTTTGTTTTTGCTCCTTTTGATGGCGATTTAATTCCGTATATTCCTCAAAAAGAATCGGATGTTTATGTAGAAAGGATTGTTGAAACGGATTATTTAGTAACCAATAATGCATTACCGGACATTGATGAAACAGCCAGAATAGTTTTTGAAAATTTGGTAAAAAGAGGCGTTGAAGCAATTAATAAAGCAGATTTTGAAAAAGTGGTTTTATCAAGAAAGGAAGAGGTGCTTTTGAGACAATTTGATTTAGAAGCCGTTTTCAAAAAGTTGATCGTTTTTTATCCGACGGCTTTTAAGTATTGCTTTTTTCATCCGAAAATTGGCATGTGGATGGGCGCAACGCCGGAGCAATTTCTAAAAATCAATCAAAGAGCATTGCAAACTGTTGCTTTGGCCGGAACGCAAATCGCAACAAAGACGGAAAATGTGAGTTGGACAGAAAAGGAAATCGAAGAACAACGTTTGGTTTCCGAATTCATTACTACCGGTTTGCAGGACAAAGTTAGTGAAATGACGGTTTCGAGTCCGTATTCAGTTAAAGCAGGAAATCTTTGGCATATAAAAACCGATATTACGGCAACGATAAAGTCTAAAAAAGCCAAAGCCGAAATCATTAAGATATTGCATCCAACATCGGCAGTTTGTGGTTTGCCGAAGGAACCTGCCAAAGCATTTATTATTAGGAATGAAAACTACGATAGAGAATATTATTCCGGATTTTTAGGCGAATTGAATATCGATTTCGCTACATTCCGAACAGAACAATCCGACTTGTTTGTCAATTTGCGTTGTATGAAAATTGTGAGTGATACAGCCCAACTTTTTATCGGTTGTGGCATCACCAAAGACAGTCTTCCAAAGGATGAGTTCATGGAAACGGTTAATAAATCGATGACGATGAGAAAGGTTTTAAACTAAAAAAGTTGTAAGTTGTAGGTTCTAAGTTGTAAGTTAAAAAGGAGCAACCTAGAACCTATAACTTATAAACCATAACAATAATAAAATATGAAATTAGATATACTGGCTTTCGGAGCACATCCGGATGATGTGGAATTGGGTTGCAGCGGCACGATTGCCAAAGAAGTTTCTTTAGGGAAAAAGATAGGCATCATCGATTTAACTCGTGGTGAACTTGGAACGCGTGGTTCGGTTGAAATCAGAAATAAGGAATCCAAATTGGCGGCCGAAATTTTAGGGATTTCTGTTCGTGAAAACTTGGACATGCGCGATGGGTTTTTTGTCAATGATGAAGCACACCAAATGGAAATCATCAAACGCATCAGAAAATACAAACCCGAAATAGTGATTTGTAACGCTATTGAAGACCGACACATTGATCATGGAAAAGGAAGCAAATTAGTTTCTGATGCTTGTTTTTTATCGGGATTAAGAAGAATTGAAACTACCCATGAAGGTGTTGAACAAGAAGCATGGCGACCAAAAGTAGTTTACCATTATATCCAATGGAAAAATATCGAACCCGATTTTGTCGTAGACATTTCGGCTTTTATTGATAAAAAGGAAGCGGCTATTTTGGCTTACAGCTCACAGTTTTATTCTGAAAATTCTAATGAACCGGTAACGCCGATTGCGACGAAAAACTTTCTAGAAAGCATTCATTATCGCTCTCAGGACTTTGGAAGATTGGTTGGCGTAGAATATGCCGAAGGTTTTACAGTCGAAAGGTATTTGGCAGTCAATAGCTTATCAGATTTGATTTAAAAAAAATAAAATTTCTTTGTAAAAGTTAACTTTTACACTATATTTGCACTCGAAATATAAATGGTGATTGTAGCTCAGTTGGTTAGAGCATCGGTTTGTGGTACCGAGGGTCGCCGGTTCGAACCCGGTCATTCACCCAGAAATAAAAAGTCCTGAGCAATCAGGACTTTTTTTGTTTATGTCATTTTCTGAAAAAAATTGACTTGTTTATTTTGTAGTGGGTTTTTTTCTGAGTTCGGCACTGTCTGCGAAACGTTTCATCTCAATTTTCAGCGGTTCGCCATACAATTGTATTTCGCTATTGCCTGAAGCATCTATAGTAGCATTATTGCTGACATTGATACTGCTTTTAGAATAACCGGCTGTTTCTAAAGAAGCGTTTTTGGCCGTTAGTTTTTTACCAATAAAATCGGTGTTGTTGTCTAAACGTAATTTTAATTCAATCACATCGCCTTCAACTTCTGCGGATGATTTTTGGTACAAATCGAATCTCATTTCGCTGGAAGAAATTAGCGCTTTCACGTAAGCACTTTTACTTAAATCAATCGCGGTTTTTACTGATTTTAAATTCAATTCTACTTTTGATTTATCGTTGGCCATTAAAGTAAAACTCTTGGTGTTGGCGTTCAGAAATAATTTAGAATAATCATAAGTTTTAAAAGTGACATTGTCTAAAACCACATCGGATAAAGCAGTTACATTGGTTTCGTCTTTGGTGATAATCATATTGAACTTATCGGTATAAGTTACGCGAACGCTCAATTTTTTATAGCTCGATATGTCTTTTGAAGTTGAAATTCTTAGGTTACTTCCGGCCAATTTGTATTCAACGAATTCGATCAAATTGTCATCAGCTTCGATTTCGAGCGCACATTCATTTCCTTTTACCAAAAAAATCTCGAGATTGTCTTCTACTTCTAAACTTACAAAATCACCAATTTGCTTTTGTTCCAATTTGACAATTTTTGAGCCTTTTACCTTTTCTTTTTTTTGGGCAAAAGAAACAGACGTGAGTAAAAGAAAACTAAAGAGTATAATTTTTTTCATAAAAGTTGGTAGTTTGGTTTTTACTTGGTACAATTCATCTCGTTTTCAAAACGAGACTCGATTGTCAAAAATAGAAAAAAAAACATCCCAATTTTCATTGAGATGTTTTATTAACTTAATCTTTGGAGACGCTTCCGCCGGAAGTTTCTTCTTTTCGAACTTCTTTGGGACTATTTAAGTAGGTTATTGAACTTCCGCTTGACGCTTTGGCATCCAATAATACGGCGGCATTAACGGTTGTTGAGCTTCCGCTTGAAGATTGTGAATTCACTTCATTGGCCAATAATCCATTAGCATCTATATGACTTCCGCTAGACGAAGCAGTAAATACTTTTAGCGCTTTTCCGGTTACTTTTTGTTCGCTTCCGCTTGAAGTTTCCAAGGTTACTTTGTCGGCTTCAACTTCGACTTCTAATGAACTACCACTGCTTGATTTAAGCGTAATGTCATCGCTGTTCAAAATGTTATTTGATGTAATAGTCGAACCACTAGTGCTTTCCAAACTTACGATCTTTGGCATGCGAACAATGATTTTTTTAGAAGTTACATTAATATAGTTGTCATATTCAGAACTGATGTCTAACGTACCGTTTTGTACTGTAGTGTGAATTCCGTTGATTAAATTATCGTCAGCTTCCACGGTTACTTCTAATTTATCTGAAAAGATGATTTCACATTCTAAACCTTGACTAACCGTTACTTTGTCAAAGTGGGCTACATTTCGTTTTTCGGTTATTACTTTTCCGCTTCCGCTGATGGATTTACCAAAATTAATATTGTGATCGCATGAGGTGATTGATAAGGCTACTAAGGTAGCCGTAATCACTTTTGAAAAGAAAATTACAAATTTTGTCATGATTATTCTGTTTTAATGATTACGCCGTCGCTTCCTACAGTCAGTTTTCTTTTTTTATCTGATTTCCCTGATTTGGTTTCGGTAACCACTTTTCCATTAATTTTTACCGTAACTGTTTCAGATGAATCATTCTCGTCTATGATGTTAATTTCTTCCGATTGAACGCCACCTTCTGAGTCGTTGTATTCGTTTTCGTCTTTTGGACAATCCAAACATTTTACTTGAGTTTCTTCTACTTTGTAAGTGTATTTTCCGGAACTATAGTGTAAATTGAAATATTCATTGTGTGATTCGTCAAAATGTTGCACCGTTTCATCGGCTACAAATACAGTTCCTTTTGGAAGATACAAATACAATTCCACACGTTGGTCTCTGTATTTACTGGCCATTTCGGTTACCAAATAGTTGTCTAGGAGTAATTGGTTCCCAACCATTTTGAAACCATAGTTGATTTTTTCTGCTCTAATATTGGCTTCTTTGAATGATTTACCATCGGCTAATTTTTCAATTTGAAGATAAGGTTGTGCTTTATCAGTGCTTTTGATTTCAAAACTGATTTGGTTGGAATAAATCACTTCATTTTTAGCAGAATCCTGTGTAAAAGTAAAATCTTCATGTTCGTAAATGTTTTTCGAGAAGAAATCATTGCTTACAAATTTGATTTGCAAAGTATCCGTTGGCTGAATGTTGATTACCTCTTTTTGAACCGCTTTACCTTCAAACGCTGATTCAGTAGATTGTTTGATTCCAATAACCACTAAAGCACCTACAGCAAAAATCCAAATGGCTAACAAACTGTATTTAGCAACTGCGCTTAAAGATTTCATATTGGTTACCAATAATTTTAATCCTAATAATAAGAAGAAGAACAATGGAATACCGATGGCTAAGAAAGCCAACACTCCAAAAATCCATAACGGAACATCTGTGTAGTTTACTGCGTCAACATAACGTTGCCAAGGCGCATCAATAAAAGAAGTAGTACCGAAAGTAAAAAGACCAATAAATAATCCGGCTAATGTCAAGGCAGAGAATACTAAAATGATAGCACCTAAAACTTTAGCAAATGCACCAAAGATTTTCATGATTACATCACCTAAACCACTGGCTACTCTTTCAGCACCCGACTTTACTTGGTTTCCCATTTCGTCGTAATTGGCATTTTTGAATTTGTTAGAAACACTTTCAAATTCTTCTCTCACTTTTTTTTCGATATTAGAGATCGTAACCGGTTCGCCGGTCATTTCTAATTTTTCAGAAGTGGTAATCGCTTTTGGTGTTGCGATCCAAAGAATAATGTAAGCGATGATACCAAAACTGGTGAACGCTAACAATAAGAAGATGATTTTAATCCAAACGGATTCAATCCCAAAATAGTGTCCTAAACCAGTACAAACACCACCAATTAAGCCTCTGTCTTTGTCTCTGTATAGTTTTTTACGAGGAGGAAAGTTGTAATAAGGCTCTGATTTGGTTTCTTTTGAATCCTCGTCATCCAATCGGTAGTCTTCCGGTTGTCCCATAACTACAATCACTTCGTCAACATCTTTATTATTGATTACGTGTTTGTCGGTTTTTTGTTTTTCAGTCAAAAGCTCAGCCACACGCATTTCAATGTCTTTCATGATTTCGTCCTTACCGGAAGAATTAGAAAGAGAACGTTTTATAGCATCAAAATATCTTGATAATTTTTGGTATGCATCTTCGTCTATATGGAAGAATAAACCACCTATATTAATATTTACTGTTTTGTTCATGATTGTTATTTTTGATTGGTTATGATGTTAACAGCGTCTGACAATTCCGTCCATGTGCCGTTCAATTCAGTTAAAAATGTTTTTCCTAATTCGGTCAAACCATAATATTTTCTTGGCGGTCCCGAGGTTGATTCTTCCCAACGATAGTTGAGCAATCCGTCGTTTTTAAGTCTTGTCAATAGCGGATAAACTGTTCCCTCTACTACAAGCAATTTGGCGTTTTTTAAAGTGTCTAATATTTCAGAGGTATACGCGTCTTTTTCTTTTAGGACAGACAAGATACAAAATTCTAAAACACCTTTACGCATCTGGGCTTTTGTGTTTTCAATGTTCATAATACATGATTTAATTTTTTGTGATTAACATTCGTTTTTTGATTTTCCCGCTGATTAACGGTTGATGATTGAAACTGGTGATTTTTGATTTTGATTAATTCTGATTGATGATGATTCTGATTGATGATGATTCTGATTGATGATGGTTCTTTATTGATTATTTAAAGAAGGGTATACTTAACGGATACTTATAGGCTTCATCATTTGAAGCTTTTACGGCGGCGTATATAATTAGAACAAATTCGATTACTTTTAAAAAACAAAATAGAAGTACCGCTACAATTCCTAAAATGGTTAATCCTGTGATGTTTCCGGCACTTAAGTTTTCAATAACAAAATGTCTGTCGAAATTGATGTCGTTTAAAGGAACATTTTTGAATATCGAATAAATCAAAATCGGAATGGCAATTAAACATAATACTATAGTGTACAAGAACATGCTTAACTGAAAATTCAAAACATTTTTACCGTTAGCATCGACAAATTCTGATTCGTTTTTCTTTGCACTCCAAATAACAATTGGAAATATATAATTTCCAAAAGGAATAAAATATTGTGTTAAAACACTCAAGTGCAAGAATGTAGCAATGCTTTTTTCGTTAGTAGTTGTCATTTTATTTGATTTTAAATTGATGATTAGAATTGATTTTTAATAATACTATAGATAGACCATTAATTTCTTATACAAAGATAAGGTTAAAAAAAGGTATTATGCAATGCAAAGTACTAAGATTTAACAAAATATTAACATTGAAAGAATCGTTGCAAACGATATCATTTTTTGTACTTTTATAGCAAAATCAAGCACTTATGGAATTTTCGCCTTCAAAATTGAATACCTTTTTATTTTTTAAATTACCATCAGCTTTTTGGTCAGGTGTCAGAGTTAAGTCCATTTCGAGTGAACAATGTGTGGTTACTGTTAAGCACCGTTGGTTTAATCAAAATCCGTTTAATTCGATGTATTTCGCCGTGCAAGCGATGGCGGCTGAGTTAACAACAGGCGCTTTGGTAATGATGCAGATTAAGAAATCCGGAAAGAAAATCTCCATGTTGGTCGCCAATAACAACGGAAACTTTACCAAAAAAGCTACCGGTCGAATTACTTTCACTTGCGCCGATGGTCATTTAATAGACCAAGCCATTCAAAGAACTATAGCCACCGGAGAAGGACAAACAATTTGGATGAAATCTATTGGCATAAACGAAAAAGGGGAACAAGTCTCTGAAATGAATTTTGAATGGAGCATCAAATCAAAGTAGTCAACAAACGTTAAACCCTTTACAATTAGGGTTTTTTTATGATGATTCGATTGTAACTTTGATAAAAATAACCAAAATGAGAATACTGATTACAGGCGCGACAGGTTTAATAGGAAGCGAATTGGTAAAATTGTTATTAGCAAAAGGTCATACGGTTCATTATTTGACCACTTCAAAAGATAAGATTGAATCGCAGTCTAATTATATAGGTTTCTATTGGAATCCACAAGAAGGAAAAATAGATGAGAACTGTATTTTTGAGGTTGATGCGATTATCCATTTGGCCGGAGCTAATATTGCTAAGCGTTGGACTAATGCGTACAAACAAGAAATTATTGAGAGTCGGACGCTTTCCGCCGAACTGCTTTTTAATTTGGTCAAAAAACATCCAAGTCACCAAATAAAACAAATCATTTCCGCTTCAGGAACCGCTATATATCCTGATGGAATTGATAAAGTGTATGACGAAGCTACCAAAGATTCAGAAGATAGTTTCCTGTCCAATGTGGTCAAAAAATGGGAAGCCAGTGTCAACGTTTTTCAGGTACTAGGTATCAAAGTCTGCAAGTTAAGAACAGGAATTGTCTTATCTAATAAAGGTGGTGCGCTGCCCGAAATGGTAAAGCCAATCAAATTAGGATTTGGTTCTGCTATGGGATCCGGGAAACAAATCCAATCTTGGATACATGTAAATGACTTGGTTGCCTTGTATAATTTTGCTTTAGAAAAACAATTAGAAGGAGTTTATAATGCTGTTACTTCAAATCCGATAAGCAATCAAGTATTGACTAAAACGATTGCCAAAACTTTAAAAAAATCACTTTGGTTACCCAATATACCGGAATTTGTAATGAAACTGATTTTAGGCGAAATGTCATACCTATTATTTTCAAGCAAAAACCTGAGCGCCAATAAGATTTTAGATTTAGGTTTTCAGTTCCAATTCCCCGATATAGACAAAGCGATTGATAATTTATACCCATAAAAAAAGTGCTGTTAATTGACAGCACTTTTTTTTACTATAAAGATTGTTGAATTAATAATTATTACAGCTTTAAGCTAACCTAGGATAGTGTTTTTCTTAATCGTGTTAACAAATTTAATTAAAACGAAAACGTAATAGTCTTAAAATTATATTAAATTTTGGTTAAAAAAATCTGAGAATTCAAATCAGAACAACAAAAAAGAATGACAATTTGACATTTTAAAAGAAATGGCAGTACTTTTGCATTCCGAGTGTTCGGAGTAAAACTCAAAAATGAAAATCAAGAATATTTTTAAAAATACGTCACAAATGAATACGGATAACACGGATAAAGAGCCAATTGAAAATGCAACTGAAAATGTAGTGAATGAAATTGAAACGGCTGAAGAACTTAGTGTTGAAGCACAATTAGAAGAAGAATTAGCCAAAGAAAAAGACAAGTTCTTACGTCTTTTTGCAGAATTCGAAAATTTTAAAAAAAGAACTACGAAAGAACGCATTGATTTATTCAAAACTGCCAATCAAGAAGTATTGCAAGCCATGTTGCCTGTTTTAGACGATTTTGACAGAGCGATGGTTCAAATTGCTAAAACCGAAGATGAAGTTTTGTTAAAAGGCGTAGAACTGATTCATGAAAAATTGAAAAATACTTTAGTTTCCAAAGGTTTGGAGCAAGTAGACATCAGACCTGGAGATAGTTTTAATGCTGATTTTGCCGAAGCAATTACTCAGATTCCTGCGCCAAGTGACGATTTGAAAGGTAAAATCGTAGACGTTGTTGAAAAAGGATATAAATTGGGCGACAAAATTATTCGTTTTCCAAAAGTGGTAATCGGTCAATAATAAAGAATCATGAGCAAAAAAGATTTTTACGAAATATTAGGCGTTTCTAAAAGCGCTTCAGCAGAAGAAATAAAGAAGGCCTACCGAAAAAAAGCTATCGAGTTTCACCCTGATAAAAATCCGGGAAATAAAGAAGCGGAAGAGAACTTTAAAACAGCGGCAGAAGCTTATGAAGTTTTAAGTGATGCTGATAAAAAAGCCAAATATGATCAATATGGTCACGCCGCTTTTGACGGTGCTGGTGGCTATGGTGGCGGACATCATATGAACATGGATGATATCTTCAGTCAGTTTGGCGATATTTTCGGAGGTGCTTTTGGTGGCGGAAGTTTTGGTGGTTTCGGCGGAAACGGTGGCGGACAACGCCGTGCTAAAGGAAGCAATCTTCGTATCAAAGTAAAAATGACTTTGGAAGAAATTGCTAATGGTGTAGAGAAAAAAGTAAAAGTAAAACGCAAGGTGCAAGCACCGGGCGTAAAATATAAAACTTGTTCAACCTGTAACGGTCAAGGACAAGTATTGCGTGTAACCAATACTATTTTGGGCAGAATGCAATCGGCTACCACTTGTCATGTTTGTGGTGGCGTTGGGCAAATGATTGACAGTAAGCCAAACAATGCTGATGCGCATGGAATGATATTGGAAGACGAAACCGTATCTATTAAAATTCCGGCTGGCGTTGTAGACGGCATGCAATTAAAAGTTTCAAGCAAAGGGAATGATGCTCCGGGGAATGGAATTCCGGGTGATTTAATCGTGGCTATAGAAGAATTAGAACACGATTTCTTAAAACGTGAAGGCGAAAACCTGCATTATGACTTATACATCAGCTTTCCCGAAGCTGCTTTAGGTGTTTCAAAAGAGATTGAAGCAGTAAATGGAAAGGTGAGAATTAAGCTTGAAGAAGGCATCCAATCGGGTAAAATTTTGCGTCTGAAAGGCAAAGGAATTCCGAGCCTAAACAGCTATGGTAGCGGTGATTTATTGGTGCATGTAAATGTTTGGACGCCAAAGAGTTTGAGTAAAGAACAGCGTCAGTTTTTCGAAAAATCATTAACCGATGACAACTTTATTCCGAAACCTGAAAAAAGCGACAAATCTTTTTTTGAAAAAGTAAAAGATATGTTTTCATAATTAAAAAAATAGTTTTACATTTGGTTATTACTTGGAAACAAGTAATTTCTTTTTCATAGCAATTTTTCCCATCCTTTTGTAAAAATTAGGGTGGGTTTTTTTTGTAACAAACATTTCTGTTTGACTACTTATTGGTTACTTTTACAAAAATAAAACATAAGTATGAGCAATATACTTGAAGTAAACAAAGTCGTAAAGCAATACGGTGATTACACCGCGCTCAACGAAGTTTCTTTAACCGTTCCAAAAGGCAGCATTTACGGACTTCTCGGTCCGAATGGCGCCGGAAAAACTTCCCTAATTCGCATCATCAACCAAATTACTATGCCCGATAGTGGCGAAATCATTCTCGATGGTGAAAAACTAAATCCGTCTCATGTACATTCTATCGGCTATATGCCCGAAGAACGTGGCTTGTATAAAACCATGCGAGTAGGCGAGCAATGTCTTTATTTGGCTCAATTAAAAGGTTTGACCAAAGCCGAAGCCAAAAGAGAATTAGACTATTGGTTTGATCGTTTGGAAATTCAAGGTTGGTGGAACAAGAAAGTACAGGAATTGTCCAAAGGAATGGCACAGAAAGTACAATTTGTAGTAACCGTTTTGCACAAACCAAAGTTGCTTATTCTCGACGAACCTTTTTCAGGTTTTGATCCGGTGAATGCTAACTTGATTAAAGACGAAATCATTGAGCTGAACAAACAAGGAACATCCGTTATTTTTTCTACACACAGAATGGAAAGCGTGGAAGAAATGTGTGATTATATAGCCTTAATTCACAAATCCAATAAGCTCATTGAAGGGAAATTGACCGATGTGAAAAAGCAATTCAGAACTAACAATTACGAAGTCGGAATTCTATCGGATAACATCGAAGGTTTGATGTATGACTTGTCACAAAAGTTCACTTTGGCACAAACCGATTTTAAATCGTTGAATGACGAATTGAAGTTGGAAATCAATTTAGGAAACGCAACACCAAATGAACTATTGAATACTTTAGTCCAACGCGGACAAGTAACCCATTTTGTGGAAAAAATTCCGAGTGTGAATGATATTTTTATTAAAACAGTAACAGAATAGATTGTTAGAAAGTTAGATTGTTAGATTTTTAGAAAAAAATCTGCAATCCAAAAATCTAAGTAGTCTAATAATCCAAAAATCTAAGCAGTCTAAAAAAATGAGTAAACTTAATCTAATTATCAAGAGAGAATTTGTCGCCAAAGTGCGTAACAAATCATTCATTGTTATGACTTTTTTAAGTCCGTTATTGTTTGTGGGAATTGCCGTTTTTGTGGGTTATTTAAGTACGATGAAAGCCGATAAAAAAACAATCGCCATACACGACGAAAGCGGTTTGTTTATCAACGAATTCAAAAGCGATGACGAGTACAAATATGTCGATTTGTCTTTGGTAGATACCAAAATTCTAAAAGACAGCATCCTAAGTGAGCACTACGAAGGTTTATTGGTTATCCCTAAAGCTACTGATAGCAAAACTCTCGAAAGTGGTATCCAATATATTTCCAATGATAGTCCGAGCGTTTCTTTTATTGAAGATGTAGAAGACGTCATCAGTCAAAAACTCACCAAAGAAAATTTTATCAAATCAGGTTTAGATACAGTAGCCATTGAGAAATCGGAAGCCAATGTTTCTATCAGCTTGTCAAAAGCTTCGGGCGAAACGGCTTTAAAAGGGTTAAACGAAATCAAAATTGCAATTGGCGGCGCATTTGGTTATTTAATCATGATGTTTATTATCATTTACGGTAATATGGTGATGCGAAGTGTTATCGAAGAAAAAGTATCTCGAATTATCGAGGTGATTATTTCCTCGGTAAAACCATTCCAATTGATGATGGGGAAAATCATCGGAACCTCGTTGGCCGGAATTTTACAATTTATGATTTGGGCTATCCTCGGATTGACCGCCATGTTTGTCATGTCCTCTATTTTCGGAATACAAATGGGCGCAACTTCGGGTGTTAATGCTCAGGCAATTGAAGCAGCTCAAAAAGGCGGTTCACTTGCCATGTATATGAAAGAACTTTGGAATTTACCTATTGCTACCATTCTAATTTCCTTTATATTTTATTTCATCGGCGGTTACTTTTTATACAGTTCGTTTTACGCTTCAATTGGAGCTGCTGTGGACAATGAAACCGATTCACAACAATTTTTATTGCCTATCATTATGCCTTTGGTTTTGGGCGTTTATATCGGTTTTTTTACTGTAATCAATGATCCGCATGGAACCGTTGCCACAGTTTTTTCAATGATTCCGTTAACCTCACCTATTGTGATGATGATGCGTATACCGTTTGGTGTTCCGCTTTGGCAAATAGCCGTTTCGTTGTTTTTATTGTTTGCTACTTTCTTACTTGTCGTTTGGTTTGCGGCCAAAATTTATCGCGTAGGGATTTTGATGTATGGCAAAAAACCAACTTGGAAAGAACTTTACAAATGGTCAAAGTACTAAAGATGAAAAATGCGTTTTTATTCCTATTCGTGCTTTTCAGTTTTTCGGGTCAAGCCCAAAAGGAAGCCGTGCAAAAAACCATCGAAACTTTTTTTGAAGGCTTTCATGCCAAGGATACTGTAAAAATCAAATCGACTTGTAGTGAAAAATTGATGCTACAATCGATTAAAGAAAATGCGAAAGGCAATAAACTGACGGATGAAAAGGTTAACGAGTTTTATAAATCCATAGCTACTATTCCGGCAGAAATAAAGTTTGAAGAACGAATTTTAAGTTACTCCATTCAAGTCGATGGTACGATGGCTCACGCTTGGACGCCTTATGAATTCTACATCAACGGTAAGTTGAGTCACCAAGGCGTGAATGCTTTTACCTTGTTTTTGGACGGAGCAATATGGAAGATTGTTCATCTGATTGATACAAGGCGAAAGTAAATAACTTAATTTTGCCTCCTAATTGCATTCCATTTGAAAAATATACTCATCATTGACGACGAAGAAAAATTGCGTGGTCTTTTAGCTCGAATAGTAAAATCGGAAGGTTTTGATGTTATTGAAGCCGGTGATTTAAAATCGGGTTTTAAGAAATTAGAATTTAACGATATTGATGTTGTATTGTGTGATGTAAAATTACCTGACGGAAATGGTGTTGATTTTCTCGAAAAAATTAAAGCTAATTTTCCTTTAGTTGAAGTGATTTTGTTAACCGCTTTCGGAAAAATTGCCGATGGTGTTCAAGCCATGAAAAACGGTGCTTTCGATTATATCGTAAAAGGCGACGACAATGATAAAATCATTCCGCTTCTTCACAAAGCCATCGAAAAATCGCAACTCCAGAAAAAAGTCAAACAACTCGAAAAACGCATCTCCGACAAATATTCGTTTGACACCATCATAGGAAAATCAAAGGCTTTGGAACAAGTAATTGATTTGGCTAAAAAAGTAGCCAAAACCGATTCAACCGTTTTATTAACTGGTGAAACCGGAACCGGAAAAGAAGTTTTTGCACAAGCGATTCATGAAAATAGTAATCGAGTAGGAAAATCATTTGTAGCTTTAAATTGCAGTACATTCAGCAAAGAAATTCTGGAAAGTGAATTATTCGGACACAAACAAGGTGCTTTTACCGGCGCTTTAAAAGACAAAAAAGGTTTCATCGAAGAAGCCAATGGCGGTACTTTATTTCTGGATGAAATAGGGGAAATGCCTATCGATTTGCAAGCCAAATTGCTTCGTGTTTTAGAAACCAACGAATATATTCCGGTTGGCGATACGAGTTCAAAAAAATCAAATTTCCGTCTGATTGCGGCGACCAACAGAGATTTGAAAACCGAAAGTGAAAACCATAATTTCCGTTCGGATTTGTATTTTCGATTGAATATTTTCGAAATTAACATTCCGCCATTGCGCGAACGTATCAAAGACATTTCGCCTTTGACAAGTTATTTTGTCAAACAATTTTCGGCTAAAACCAATAAGGCAGCATTGCAAATCGCACCAGATTTTCTTCAAAAATTGGAAAGTTATCATTGGCCTGGAAATGTGCGAGAGCTGAAAAACATCATCGAACGCTCCGTAATTTTAGCCGATGATGTCTTAACTCCAGCTGTTTTACCTTATGAAATCCAACATCAGCAAGACAATTCCAATAAAACCCTGTCGGCTTTCTCAATGCAAAGTATTGAGAAATTACACATTCAAAAAGTACTCAATTACACCAAAGGCAACAAAGCAGAAACCGCAAGATTATTAGAAATAGGAATTGCTACCTTGTATCGAAAATTGGACGAATATAATATTCAGTAGTTTTACTGCAAATTCACAAATTCCTTCGAGTATTTTAATTTCTTTCCAAAACGATAAAAGCCTATCAATTTGATAGGTTTTTTTATGCTCTATTTTTGGTACATCAATTACAAATCCAACAGATACAATTACTTACAGCGTTTTTATTTTATTGGAACAACTTTTGGCATTAGGCGGATGAACATAAAAAATTCATTCACATGAAAAATCAGGTTACCACCATTTACAAACAAGCCGAACGTTTTGCTGAAATAACAAAATCAGCCATCGTTTCAGGAAATATTGAACGAGCCAAAAAATGTTTGGCTTTGGCCGAACGGTTATTTACTACAGGAAGTTCCGAAACCAAAAACGCCATTTCTAATGTTTACGTTTTCTCGGTTTCTACTTTCATGGAATTGCGTCATTGCAGTATTTCCAATCTTTTTCCGCAATCGCTTAAAGCGGAATATTTGAAACAAATAAACACTTCCGGAGTATGATGACCATTATTCTTTCTGCAAGCGGATTAATACTTTTCGCTCTGTTTTTTAAAATGATTCAAATCTTTGAAAAAATCTAAATTATGATACCACTTTTTATCATCGCCATAGCGGTTTTTATTTACATCTGCTATGTTTTAATTAAACCCGAAAAATTCTAAATATGAACTCAGAAATACTCGGAATTATCGTTATGTACGGATTGGTTATGCTGTTAGCCATTCCGCTTGGTCGTTATATCGGCAAAATTTTCAATTACGAAAGTACTTGGTTGGACAAAATTTTTAATCCAATCGACAAATTGTTTTTCAAAATAGGAGGTATTGATCCCAATAAAGAAATGAACTGGAAACAGCATTTAGTGGCACTTTTGTCTATCAATGCAGTTTGGTTTGTAATCTCTATGTTGGTTTTAACCAATATGGTTTGGCTCCCTTTAAACCCGGATGGAAATCCTTCCATGAGTGGTGATTTAGCCTTCAATACTACTGTGAGTTTTATTACCAACACCAACCTACAACATTATTCCGGTGAAAGTGGTTTGTCTTATTTAGGCCAATTGACCTTGATGCTTTGGCAATTCATAAGCGCCGGTTGTGGAATGGCTATTTGCGCTGCTGTTTTTATGGCGATGAAAGAAAAAACGGCTACAACTTTAGGCAATTTCTATAGTTTTTTCGTTCGTTCTTGTACAAGAGTTTTATTGCCATTATCATTTGTAGTGGCTGTAATCTTGGTGATGAATGGTACGCCAATGACTTTTGAAGGAAAAGATACCATCACCACTTTAGAAGGAAATGAACAAAATGTAAGTCGTGGCCCTGTGGCTGCTTTTGTCGCACCTAAACAATTGGGCACTAATGGAGGAGGATTTTACGGTCCGAATTCATCAAATCCTATGGAAAATCCAAATTACTTGACCAATATGGTGGAAAATGCTTCCATTATTTTAATTCCAATTGCGATGGTTTTCACCTTAGGATTTATTCTAAAACGTAAAAAACTATCGTGGACAATTTACAGCGTAATGACATTAGGTTTTTTAATGTTATTGATTCCGGCAGTAATTAGTGAAATGAATGGAAATCCGGCTATTTCTCATATGGGAATAACCCAAGATATGGGAAGTATGGAAGGAAAAGAAGTGCGTTTTGGCTCGGCTGCTTCCGCCAACTGGGCAACTTATACTACAGCAACTTCCAATGGTTCTGTAAACGCTATGCACGATAGTATGACGCCAATAACCGGAATGACAACGCTACTCGGAATGATGATTAACTGTTTTTATGGCGGTGTGGGCGTTGGGTTTTTAAATTTCTACATCTTTATAATCCTAGGTGTTTTCATCAGCGGATTGATGGTGGGAAGAACGCCCGAATTCCTCGGTAAGAAAATCGAAGCCAAAGAAATGAAAATTGCTATGATTATCGCTTTGTTACATCCTTTTTTAATTTTGGTTGGAACCGCTTTAGCCAGTCATTTGTATGCCAATGATCCCGAAGCTTTATCAGGTTGGTTGGCCAATCCGGGTTATCACGGATTTAGTGAAATGTTATACGAGTTTACTTCATCTTCAGCCAATAACGGTAGCGGATTTGAAGGTTTAGGTGATAATACGCCGTTTTGGAATATTGCCACCGGAATTGTGATGTTATTGGCGCGTTACTTACCCATCATCGGACCAGTCGCCATTGCCGGAATGTTAGCCCAAAAACAATACATCCCGGAAAGTAACGGAACCTTGAAAACAGATACTTCCACTTTCGGATTAATGGTTTTTGCAGTGATTTTTATCGTAGCCGCTTTATCGTTTTTCCCAGCTTTAACTTTAGGTCCAATCGCTGAACATTTTTCGGCTCAATAATTAAAATATCATGAGTACATCTCAAAATAAATTGTTTCAAAAAGAGTTGGTTGCCGAAGCTTTCAAACAGTCCTTCGTCAAACTCAATCCTAAAATCATGTTCAAAAATCCGGTAATGTTTACCGTCGAAATAGGAACAGCCATTATGCTTTTTGTATGTCTTTGGATTTTATTGGGAGAAGATTCGCAAGGGAGTTTTGCCTACAACTTCACTGTTTTTATCGTACTATTTCTAACCTTGCTTTTTGCCAATTTTGCCGAAGCCATAGCCGAAGCACGAGGAAAAGCACAAGCCGATAGTTTGCGAAAAACACGTGAGGAAACGCCGGCCAAATTAGAAAACGGAACTTATGTTTCGTCAGCCCAACTAAAAAAAGGCGACATCTTTGTTTGCGAAGCGGGAGATATTATTGCCACTGATGGCGAAATCATTGAAGGTTTGGCAACAATTGACGAGAGTGCCATTACAGGCGAAAGTGCTCCGGTCATTAGAGAAGCCGGTGGCGATAAATCGTCAGTAACCGGAGGAACAAAAGTGTTGTCAGATAAAATAAAAGTGATGGTTACTTCTGAACCTGGCGAAAGTTTTCTGGACAAAATGATTGCATTGGTGGAAGGTGCAAGCCGTCAAAAAACGCCCAACGAAATTGCTTTGACGATTTTGTTAGCCGGATTTACGTTAGTATTCATTATCGTAACGGTAACCTTAGCGCCATTTGCAAAATATGCGAATGCACCCATAACCATTGCCTCATTTATCGCGCTTTTTGTGTGTTTGATTCCAACAACCATTGGTGGATTACTATCAGCAATCGGAATTGCAGGAATGGACAGAGCTTTAAGAGCCAACGTGATTACCAAATCCGGAAAAGCGGTCGAAACTGCCGGCGATATTGATGTTTTGCTTCTGGATAAAACCGGAACCATCACCATTGGAAACCGAAAAGCAACGGCTTTTTATCCAGCCAAAGGTATTTCGCAGGAAGATTTTATCCAATCGGCGGTGTTGAGTTCGCTGGCGGATGATACTCCGGAAGGAAAAAGTATAGTGGAATTGGCTGGGCAAGACGTCGCCAATAAATTATCTATCGAAGGCGCGACTTTAATCAAATTTACGGCCGAAACCAGAACTTCCGGTGTGGTTTTGAAAGACGGAACCAACATCAGAAAAGGTGCCCAAGATGCCGCAAAAAATATTGCCCTTCAAGCAGGGAATTCTTTTCCGGAAGATACTGCAAAACAAGTGATTACCATTTCGTCTAATGGAGGAACGCCTTTAGTGGTCATTAAAAATAGCCAAGTTCAAGGTGTTATTGAATTGCAAGACATTATCAAAACCGGAATGAAAGAACGCTTTGAACGTTTGCGTAAAATGGGTATCAAAACGGTTATGGTTACGGGAGATAATCCGTTGACAGCCAAATTTATTGCGGAGAAAGCTGGTGTAGATGATTTTATCGCTGAAGCCAAACCCGAAGATAAAATGAATTACATCAAGAAAGAGCAAGCCGAAGGAAGATTGGTTGCCATGATGGGTGATGGAACTAACGATGCGCCGGCGTTGGCACAAGCCAATGTTGGTGTAGCCATGAACAGCGGAACGCAAGCTGCCAAAGAAGCCGGAAATATGGTCGATTTAGACAATGATCCAACGAAGCTAATTGAAATTGTAGAAATTGGAAAGCAACTGTTAATGACCAGAGGAACACTTACGACTTTCTCTATTGCGAATGACGTAGCAAAATATTTTGCGATTATTCCGGCATTATTTATTACAGCCATTCCGGCGTTGCAAGGTTTGAATATCATGGGATTACACAGTCCCGAAAGCGCCATTCTATCGGCGGTGATTTTTAATGCGATTGTCATTCCGTTCTTGATTCCGTTAGCATTAAGAGGCGTAGCGTACAAACCAATTGGTGCTTCGGCCTTGTTGCGTAGAAACTTATTTATCTACGGAATTGGCGGTGTAATCATTCCGTTTATTGGAATTAAGTTGATTGATTTACTAGTGTCGGTCTTTGTTTAGGGAGATGATAGACAAATAGATAATAGACGGATAGAAAGTAAAATTTAATAAAAACACATAATAATAGAACAATAATTATGAAAGAAAATATAATACCAGCAATTAGATTAACACTGTTTTGTGCCGTGTTTTTCTCCGGAATTTACACGTTGAGTATTCTTGGAATTGCACAGTTGGCTCCTAATCAGGGAAAAGGTGAAATCGTCACCGTGAACGGAAAAAATCACCATATCAATGTGGCGCAAAAATTTACTCAAAACAAGTACTTTTGGTCTAGACCATCAGCGGTAGATTATAATGCAGCAGGTTCCGGAGGAAGCAATAAAGGACCGAACAATCCTGATTATTTGGCAGAAGTAAAAACCAGAATAGATACCTTTTTATTGAAAAATCCATCAGTACAACGTAGTGAAGTTCCTTCGGAATTGGTGACAGCTTCGGGAAGTGGATTGGATCCGAATATTTCGGTTCAAGGGGCGAAAGTTCAAGCAGACCGCATTGCAAAAACACGTAATATTGACAAACAAAAAGTGTTACATTTAATTGTCGAAAATACTGAAAAACCTCTTTTGGGAATGTTAGGGACAGAAAAAATAAATGTGTTGCGATTGAATATTGAATTAGATAAATTGAAATAGAAGTTCTTAAAAAACGAAAACCCCTAGCCCGGATAGTCCCGAAGTTTCGGGAGAAATCCTTTTACTTTTTCTTTAAAAAGTAAAAGATTGCAACGGATAGCCGGATTAGCATCAAATAAAAATTATACAAAATGAAAAAAATAATAATTACTACATTAGTAGCCTTCGGATTTACAACAGTTAACGCTCAAGAAGCAACAAATGAAAAAAGCCCATTAACGTTTTCGGGGTATATTGAAACGTATTACAGTTATGATTTTGGGAATCCGGACAACCATTTGCGTCCCGGATTTGTGTACAGCCACAACAAACACAATGAGTTGAATTTGAATTTAGGATTGGCCAAAGTGAATTATGCCAAAGACAATGTGCGAGGAAATTTCGCGATTATGGCCGGAACGTATGCCGAATATAACTTGGCTGCTGAGCAAGATTTGTTGAAAAATGTGTTTGAAGCCAACGTTGGGGTGAAAATATCTTCGAAACATAATTTATGGATTGATGCCGGAATTATGCCATCACACATTGGTTTTGAAAGTGCAATAGGAAAAGATTGCCAGAATTTGACCCGAAGTATTTTGGCTGATAATTCACCTTATTATGAAGCCGGAGCCAAAATTGGATATACTTCGCCTTCTGAAAAATGGTATTTGGCAGCGATGTATTTGAATGGTTGGCAACGCATACAAAAGATTGACGGTAATCAAACACCGGCTTTTGGAACGCAAATCACGTATAAACCAAGCGGAAAAACGACTTTAAATTGGAGTACGTATGTTGGAAACGAACAACCGGATAACGACAGAAAGTGGCGCTATTTTAACAACATTTATGGTCAATTTAAATTTTCAGACAAAACGAATTTAACTGCGGGATTTGATATTGGAGCGCAACAAACTGTGAATGGAAGCAGTGATTATGACGTTTGGTATTCGCCGGTAGTGATTTTGCAACACAAGCCAACAGCTAAAACTCAGATTGCGGTACGTGGTGAATATTACCAAGACAAGCAAGGTGTCATTATTGCAACCGGAACTGAAAACGGATTTAAGACCTACGGATTTTCTGCAAACTTTGATTATTTAGTTTCCGATAATGTGATGTTCAGAATTGAAGCTAGAAATTTATCGAGCAAAGACGAAGTGTTTTTGAAAGATGGAAATCCGACAGATAACAATACTTTTTTAACGACTTCGTTGGCGATTTCGTTTTAAATATATGGTCTCGCAAAGACGCAGTGATGCAAAGATTTTGATAGTATAACTTGCGACTTCGCGTCTTTGCGAGAAATTTAAAAGATTGCTTCGTACCTCGCAATGACTATGGAACAAGAAAAACAAAATAACGCCCAGCATTTCCTCGATTTAATTCAGAAATCGCGCAAAGGAAAGTTTAAAGTCTACATTGGCATGAGTGCCGGTGTAGGCAAAACTTTTCGTATGCTGCAAGAAGCGCATACTTTGGTGAAAAATGGAATTGATGTCAAAATTGGCTACATCGAAACCCATTTTCGAAAAGAAACACACGAATTATTAGAGGGTTTACCTATCATTCCGCGCAGAAGTATTTTCTATAAAGGAAAGCATTTGGAGGAAATGGATGTGCAAGCCATTATCAATTTGCGTCCTGAAGTAGTCATTGTTGATGAACTCGCACACACCAATATTGAAGGTAGCAAAAATGAAAAACGTTGGCAAGATGTTTTGGAAATTCTGGAAGCCGGAATCAATGTGATTTCTGCTGTAAATATTCAGCATATTGAGAGTTTGAATGAAGATGTAAAGCGCATCACCGGTGTTGATGTCCAAGAACGCGTTCCCGATAACGTATTGCGACAAGCTGATGAAGTGGTGAACATCGATTTGACTTCTGAGGATTTAATTACGCGTTTGAAAGAAGGCAAAATTTACACGCAAGATAAAATCCAAACGGCGCTAACCAATTTTTTTAAAGCCGATCAAATTCTGCAATTGCGTGAATTGGCTTTGAAAGAAGTAGCGAGTCAAGTGGTTCGAAAAGTTGAAAATGAAGTGCCGAAAAACGTTGCATTAAGACATGAAAAAGTATTGGCATGCATTAGTAGCAATGATAAAACAGCTAAAATTGTCATCAGGAAAGCAGCACGATTGGCGAGTTATTACAACGGAAGCTGGTATGTTTTGTATGTGGAAACGCCAAAGGAAAGTCCGAATAAAATTGCACTCGACAAACAGCGTCATTTGATTAATAACTTCAAATTGGCCACACAATTAGGAGCCGAAGTGATTAAGATTGAAAGTTCCAATATCACCGATGCGATGTTGAAAATTGTGGAGCAGAAAGACATTACCACTGTTTGTATTGGCAAACCCCATTTCAATTTATTTAAAGTAATTTTGTCCACTACTATTTTTAGAAGACTATTGAATAGTTTGTCGAAATCGAATGTTGATTTAGTGATTTTATCATGAAAATTTACAGAAGATTTGCAGATTTAATCCTGATGTGCAGTTAAACCTTTTTCAAAAAATATAATTCGCGAATTCGCGGTAAAATAATGTCATGAAGATTAAAACCAAATTAAATCTCGGTGTCGGATTGTTATTTACCCTAATAATTATCCTTTCCATGTTGAGTGCTTATTATATTTTTATGATTAAGAAAGACACTCAAAACATTCTCAATGCCAACTATATTACTTTGGAATATTCCAGAAATATGCTCTCTTCGTTGGATGAAATAGCTGTTGATGAACCTAAAGCCATTCTTCTTTTTGAAACCAATTTAAAAAAGCAATTAACCAATATTACTGAAGTTGGTGAAGATAAAGTGACCTATAACCTGCAAAAAAACTTTCTTTTATTAGAGAAAAACAGAACAGATGAAAAGATAAAAGCATTGATTCGGCAAGACATCTTTGAGATTATGAAGCTCAATATGAATGCTATAAAAGTCAAAAGTGATATTGCGCAACAAACGGCAGAAACGGCCAATTTATGGATTGCGATTGTCGGGACATTTTGTTTTTTGATAGCCTTTAATTTGTTGGTCAATCTACCCAATAATATTGCCAATCCAATAAAGGAATTGACTGCCAGTATCAAAGAAATTGCCAATAAAAATTATAGTGAGCGAGTACATTTTACCAATCACAACGAGTTTGGTGATTTGGCGAAATCATTCAATACCATGGCTGAAAAGCTAGAAGAGTACTCGAACAGTAATTTGCACAAATTGACCTTCGAAAAGAAACGATTGGAAACCTTAATTAATAATATGCACGATCCGATAATTGGTTTGGATCATCACGGAGTTATTTTGTTTGTAAACGATGAAGCTTTAAAGATTATTGGTTTAAAACAGGAAGAAGTCATTGGACAATTGGCTACAACCTTAGCTTTGAAGAATGATTTGATAAAGTCTTTAATCGTCAATGAATTGGAAAGTTCAAAAGCACATCCAATGAAGATTTTTGCCGATGGGAAAGAGAGTTATTTTGAAAAGGAAACTGTAAATATTACCATAAAACCAACCGGTGAAGAGCAATTAATAGATATTGGAAACGTAATTATATTGCGAAATATTACCATTTTTAAAGAATTAGATTTTGCCAAAACCAATTTTATTGCAACTGTTTCTCATGAGTTGAAAACACCCATTTCTTCCATCAAAATGAGTTTGCAATTACTTGAAAATAATGCTACAGGAAGTATAAATGATGACCAAAAACAATTGATAGACAGTATAAAAGAGGATAGTCAACGCTTGTTGAAAATAACTGGCGAACTATTAGAATTGTCCCAACTGGAAACAGGAAATATTCAGTTGAGCATCGATAAAAGTAGTCCGTATGAGATTATAAATTATGCTATTGAAGCCGTTCGTGTACAAGCAGACCAAAAGCAAATAGAATTATTGATTGAAGCAGAAACGGACTTACCGCAAGTTAAAGCTGATAGTGAAAAAACGTCTTGGGTTTTGATTAATTTCTTAACGAATGCCATTCGGTATTCTTCCGAAAATAGTACTGTAATTGTAAAGTTGAAACTAGAAAATAATCAGATTGTTTTTCAAGTCACCGATAAAGGGAAAGGAATTGATAAGCGTTACCAAATGAAAGTGTTTGACAAGTATTTTCAAATTCCGGGCAGTTATAAATCGGGAACCGGATTGGGTTTGGCAATTTCCAAAGAATTTATAGAAGCTCAAAACGGAACTATTGGATTGGAAAGCCAACTCGGATTGGGTAGCACTTTTTACTTCAAGCTGAATTGTCATTAAAAACTTTCGCTTAAAACATTCACTTTAAATTCTTCGGGAGGATTGAATTTTGAATGAATTACTTGGTTGAAATCGGAAATATAATTTTTGTGACGTGGTGTTTTCATTAGTAAGTTTACGCCTGATTTAATATAACGGCGTACCATTTTTCTGGGAAAAACGTCCGATAATACAACGATTGGAATTTTATGCCATTGTTTGGATTCTTTAATAATATCAAGGACTTCTTTTCCGTTAATAACAGGCATTTGATAGGCCAAAAATATAATATCCGGAAGTTGGGTTGAAAATTCCAAATTGTGTATGAGTTCATGTCCGTCACTAAAGTTTTGTACACTGTGACGAAGGCCTTCAAAAGTATTTTTAAATACTAAGGCATTTTCAGTTTCAGGATCAACATAATAGATTGATTGTGATAGCTTCATAACATAGTAATTCTAATAAACGAAACTACTATTATCTGCCTAAGATACCATTATACTATTGTTGAAAAAAATTGCATAATTCATTCATTTAAATGAATGAATTATTTAGCAATCTGCCATGTTTACAGCCACAGCTAAACCGCCTTCAGAAGTTTCTTTGTACTTGGAGTTCATGTCTTTAGCCGTTTGCCACATCGTATCGATTACTTTGTCTAAAGGAACTTTGGCGTTTTTAGCATCAGTTTCCATAGCCAATTCTGCAGCGTTTATAGCTTTTATAGCACCCATGGTATTTCTTTCGATGCACGGAATTTGCACCAATCCGCCAATTGGATCACAGGTTAAGCCCAAGTGATGTTCCATGGCGATTTCGGCAGCCATTAAAACTTGATCCGGTGTTCCGCCCATGACTTCGCACAAAGCTCCGGCCGCCATAGCGGAAGAAACGCCTATTTCGGCTTGACAACCTCCCATTGCAGCGGAGATGGTTGAACCTTTTTTGAAGATACTACCGATTTCTCCGGCCACCATTAAAAATTGTTTGATTTGCTTTTCGTCGGCTTGGTGGTTTTCGATGACTAAGTAGTACATTAATACGGCAGGAATAACTCCTGCGCTACCGTTTGTTGGTGCTGTAACTACTCTACCTAAGGCGGCGTTCACCTCGTTGACTGCTAAAGCAAAACAACTTACCCATTTGAGGATTTGGCGAAATTTTACTTCGGTTTTTCTAATACATTCAAGCCATTCTTGTGGCGAATTGTAATTGGATAATCCAATCAAACCTTGATGCATGTCAAAAGCACGACGGCGTACGTTCAAACCGCCGGGAAGAATTCCTTCAGAGTGACAACCAATAAACATGCATTCGAGCATCGTGTTCCAAATGCGCATAAGTTCGCTATGGACTTCTGTTTCGGGACGCATAGAGATTTCATTGGCATAGACAATCTCGGAAATCAATTTGTTTTCTTTTATCGTGTATTGCAATAATTCTTCCGCATTTTGAATTGGAAAGGGAAACGCACATTTGATTTGGTGTTTCTTTTGGGCATTAACGCGCTCTTCTTTAACCACAAATCCGCCACCGATAGAGTAAAAGGTAGAAATGATTTCTTGACCGTCATTGGTAGTAGCTGTAAAAGTCATTCCATTGGCATGAAACGGCAGAAAGTTCTTGTTGAAAACAATATCTGTTTCAGGGTTGAAAGTGATTACTAAAGCGTTTGCCAAATTGATTTGGTGTGTTTTAGCAATTGATTGAATGATACTATCGATATTTTGCACCGGAATATATTCCGGATCTTGACCGCTTAATCCGAGCATTACAGCATAATCAGTCGCGTGACCTTTACCCGTTAGGGATAACGAACCGTATAAATCTACTTTTACATGAGTGATTTTATCTAATTGATTGTCCTCTTTTAACTCGTTTAAAAAACGTTCTGCGGCTCGCCATGGGCCAAGTGTGTGAGAACTAGATGGTCCGACACCAATTTTAAGCATATCAAATACCGAAATGCATTCTTCCATTACTATATCGATTTAGTTGAGACAAAGATATTGAAATTAGTGTACAGTTGACTGGGTTTAGGTTTTGGATTTTCTGGTTTTTTCAAGACAAATGAATTGGTATGACAGTTATTGTTTGTAAAAAAAAATAAACTTTGAAAAACAAAGTGCTTTGAATTAAAATTATTTGTAATTTAGCTTAAAATCAATTGTACGTTATGGAATTATTTGTGGAACAACATTCGGTAGTGAGAAAAATTTGGGGAAAGAGTGATACGATACTTTTCATTTTTGCCGGCGCGGCGGCAGAATTTGCTTTGAATAAAGCAGTTGATTGGCTTTATTTTACGGGTAAGTTGCCTTCGGATCCTTTAGGTCGATTGTTTTCTACGGTAAGATATGCCAAAATGATAGTGTTTTCGCCTATGGTCGAAGCGAATAAAGCCATTGATACGATGCGGAAAATACATTCTGCTGTAGAAGAAAATCGGGGTGCTACCATACCTGATTGGGCTTACCGAGATGTATTATTTATGTTGATACATTATTCGATTTCGGCCCACGAGTTGCTCGAAGAAAAGCTAACCGACGCAGAAAAGGAAGAGGTGTATAATGTTTTTTACCGCGTTGGTCTCAGAATGGGATTGAAAGAACTGCCATCGAATTATATCGAATGGCTTCCGGTAAGAGAAGCCCATTTAATAGCAGACTTGCAAAAAAGTGAGTTTACAGCTGATCTTTTTAAACAATATAAAAAACACCTCGGTATCATGCGTTTTAAAGTATTGATTGAAGGGCAAAAATTAGTGTGTCCGGATAGAGTCAAAACATTATTAGACTTTAGTGATTTTTCATTGCTGACGCCTATAGTGCCCGTGTATAAAGTGAGCAGATTGATGAAAATGGATTGGCTACTCAAAGGCATCTTACTTCCAGCTGACTATAAAGACCAAATCAATGAGTTGGAGGTGTACAAATGTTAAAAACAGGAAATATTAATATTAAAATCAATTAGTTGAAAGTGAATTTATTGTTATAACTAATATATAAAAAAGATTAGAGAAGATATTGTAAATCAAATTTTACTTACCTTTAAAGGATAATTCATAATCAAACAATTAACTATATAAAAAATGGCAACAACAAATGTAAAAGCTTATGGTACGGGTGCTTCGGATGCTCCTTTGGCCGAAATGACTATCGAACGCAGAGACGTTTTAGCTAAAGATATTGAAATCGAAATTATGTATTGCGGCGTGTGCCATTCTGATTTGCATTTTGCAAAGAACGATTGGGGAATGACTACTTATCCGGTTGTGCCCGGACACGAAATCGTGGGTAAAATAACTCGAGTAGGAAGTGGAGTAACCAACCTTAAAGTAGGCGATTTTGCTGCCGTAGGTTGCTTAGTAGACTCTTGCAGAACTTGTAGTAGTTGCGAAAAAGACTTAGAACAATACTGCTTAAACGGTTGGACAGGAACTTATGGCGGATTTGATAAGCATTTAAATCAACCCACTCATGGTGGTTATTCTCAAAAAATTGTAGTCGATGAACATTTTGTATTAAAAGTACCGGCTAATTTAGATTTGGCTGCTGTGGCGCCGCTTCTTTGTGCCGGAATTACCACTTGGTCACCATTACGCCATTGGAATGTAGGCAAAGGCACTAAAGTTGCCGTAGTAGGTCTTGGCGGATTAGGTCACATGGCCATCAAATTGGCCAAAGGTTTAGGGGCCGAAGTAACCCTTTTCTCCAGAACGCCTGATAAAGAAAAAGATGCTAAAGACTTAGGTGCTGATGCCGTAATCATTTCTACAGATGAAGCTCAAATGGCTTCGGTAGCCGGAAAATTTGATGTGATCATTGATACGGTTCCTTATGTACATGACGTGAATCCTTACATCGGGACTTTAGGAATTAGTGGAACGTTGGTTTTGGTCGGTTATTTAGGTGGATTAGAGCCAATTTTGAATACGGTTCCAATGATTATGGGAAGAAAATCAGTTGCCGCTTCTTTAATAGGCGGAATCGCTGAAACACAAGAAATGCTTGATTTTTGTGGTAAACACAACATTGTTTCGGAAATAGAAATCATCAAAATGCAAGATATTAATGAGGCTTATGAAAGAATGCTAAAAAGCGATGTGCGTTATCGTTTTGTAATTGATATGGCTTCTTTGAAAGAATAGGTATAAAAGGATAATAAATAGAAAAAGCAGCGACAGCTGCTTTTTTTGTTTTTAACCCGGAATTATTTCCACCAGCATTTCTTTTCCGGCTTTGTCATAATAAGCACAAGTCATTTTGTCCATACAAACTACCCATTTTTCAACACCGGATTTGGCAGCGTCATTGCAAAAAGTCATATAATCAGTTTTACCTTGTTGGTGTGCTTTTAAGTCGGCTGTGAATTGGTCGATGTTACTTTCATCGGCTAAAATTAAAGCTTCATACTTTGCCGTTGAAGAAGTTTTATAATCGGCTTTGCCAAAATAATCGGTATGTCCGTCGATAACAAAGGCTTCATAATGGGTTACACCCAATTGAATAAGGTCTTGAACATAATTGGGAAAATCGGCACCCGATTTTACTTTGGAATGCGCGGCTTTGATTTGCTCTATAGTAAACATGCTTTTGATTTTAGATTAAGCTAAAATACAAAAAAAGACCATCGCAAGAATAGGCAAGAAGTTGGTATATCGGTCAGTTTGGTTTTATCTCAGGTTGTTCAGTTCTTCTTCCTCTTCGCTCAATTCAGAGGGATTGGCATTGAAATATTTGGTCACCTTTTTTTTGTCTTTTTGATTTTGACGAACCAAGTAGGCAACTAATCCTAAAGCAACGATTGCTACGATTACGATTACAATCCAATTGATTTCCATGATTTTCAGTTTTATATAAAGATAAAATATTTTTCACTTTTAAAAGTATACTGTGGATTATGAAATTGTTAAAAAGTTATTTAGGCTGTAATTTGTTTTTTCGGTTTCGAATGAATTTTGATAACTCTTCAGTAGCTTTATTTAAAGATTCTGCTGAGGTAAAAATAATATTAATCATTTCTTTGAGTTCGTCAGCTTCAATGGTGTCATCTTCATTAATTAAAGTGGAAATGGCTAAGATATTGGCTACCGAACTTCTAACTCTATGTGAGATGGTGAACATCATTTCTTCCAAATCACTTTTTAGGGCTATCGATACCTTTTCCTTATCGACGATACTCTTGTCTACCTTTTTGTTCGCAATTTTTAAATCATTATGACATTTTTCCAATGCTTTTTGATTTTCATTAACCCCTTCGCGTACTTCTTTGAGTTGTTCTGCTGTATTTTTTTTGGCCATTATGAAAGAGTTAAATGGAGTTTTTAATGATGGTTATCGTCACTTTAAAAGGTTCATTAGCAATAAAACAGAACAGGGTGTTTTCCGGAATTATTATGCTTTCGCCTAACTTGAGTTTTATGTCTTTTTTACCCATAGTCAAATCGGCATTGCCATCAATTACTTGTATATAGGTATCATATTCCGTGGTCTTTTCGCAAAATATTTCGCCTTCATCAAATGAAACTGCAGTCAAGCTATTGTTTTTATTCTCTATAATGGTTTTGCGCGCTATGCTATGCGGAACATATTCAACGATTTCAAGGACGATATGAGCAATCGATTTAGGAACTTCTTTTTCATTCCTTAAAAGCTTGGCGGTATGAACATCGGTTTGCATGTGATTTTTAAGTAAAGGTCTAGCATTCCATTTGTTAGTCCGTTGTAGAATTCTTGGGATTGTTTTTATAATTCCTACATTAATGTAGAAAGAGCATTATAACAATCCGGAACCTAATCCAATTGAAAGAAGGATTAGTAATATGGCTACTGTTATTTTTACAAAATGCAAGGTCACCTTTTTCAATAACTTGTTGCCAATGTAAGCACCAACAATTGCTGATAGAGTCGCACAAATCACCAAGGTCATGTTATCGGTTAATTCGGCTTTGTCAAATCGTGTGGTGTAAACACTCAAACGAGTAACGTCAACAAAAGTAGAAACCACAACAGTCGTAGCGATAAAAGATTCTTTAGACAATCCGGCTTTGATAAGAAAAGCACTGCGCAATGCACCTTGAACACCAGTCAATCCGCCAAAGAAACCACTTAAGAGGCCACCAAGCGGTAACTTTTCTTTGCCAAATTCCAATTTGCTGAAATAGGGTATAAGGTCAAGACAAGCAAAAATGATTAACAACACTGCCAAGATGAACTTCACCGGAAAGACTTCAAAGGTTCTGTTAAAAAGACTATAGGTAAAAAGTGGTGCTATATCTGAAATGTTTGACAACAACCACGAACCTAAAGCCGCCGCTATTATTGCAGGAATTCCAAAACGCAAAACAACATTTTTGTCGGCTATTTTGCCAACTAAAATCAATTTGAAGACATTATTAAAAAAGTGAACTACGCCTGTTAATCCGATGGCAATATTAACCGGGAAGAAAATCATGAATACAGGCGTTAAGATGGTTCCCAATCCAAATCCGGAAAAGAAGGTCAGAATAGCAGCAATAAACGCAACAACACAAATGATAAAGATTTCCATGATAAATTAAAGGCTTTTATATATCGCTACAAAATGAAGTATTGTTCCCAATAAAACAAAGCCGTGCCAAATGGTATGAAAATACAGCTTATAACTTTTGACATAAAAATAAACGCCAATAGTATAACTCAAACCGCCACCTAAAATCCACCAAAAGACTTCCAACGGAACGGTGTCGATTAAAGGCTTTATCACAAAAACAATCATCCAGCCCATTATCAAATAAAGAACAACTGACAACCATTCAAACCTGTTGATGAAAAAGATTTTGAAAAACATGCCCAAGAAAACCACTGTCCACATCGTGGTAAGAAAGATAAAAGCTGTTTCTGAAGGCAGGTATTTTATCATCAATGGCGTATAAGTGCCGGCAATGAGAAAATAAATACTGATGTGATCGGCTATTTTAAGTAAGTTTTTCGACTTCTCTTTTTGAACAAAATGATAAAAAGTAGAACAACTGTACACTAAAAACATCCCGATGGCAAAAGCCGCCACCGAATAAAAAGTGCTTAAATCGTTACTGTCATAAGTAATAGCCAAAACAATCGGCATGGCGATAATACAAAACAGCACACCCAAACCATGCGAAATGGCGTTGGCCAATTCTTCTTTGCGGGTTTGATTACGGTGTTTCATTGTAGTTATAATGTGTTGCGTAAAAATAGTCAAAATGCAAAAGGATTTCAAGACCATTGTAATAAATTATCATTTTCTGCGTCAAACCTTTATTGTTTAAAATTTACCATCATGAAAAAGTCTCTACTATTACTTTTATGGCTGATCAGCCCTTTTGTTTCGGCGCAATCGCAAAGAGAAATGTACAACAACAGTGTCAAAGCTTATGAAGCGAAAGACTACGTCACTTTTTTAAAGTTGACTAAAACACTCGACAGTCTTAGACCTTTTCATCCAACGTTTACTTACAATCTCGCTTCTGCTTATGCTTTGAACGGCAAAACCGATGCTTCTTTGGCAGTTTTAAAGCGATTGGTTTTAATGAACAATACCACCGAATTCGAGAAAGACACCGATTTCAGTTCGATACAAAACACCGAAGGTTTTAAAGCTGTTCTGGACTTAAAATCTACTCAGAATACTTTGATTGCCCATTCTAATAAAGTGGTCACCTTGTCTGAAACGACTTTGCATCCTGAAGGTGTTACTTATTTGGCGAAAGCCAAAACGTGGTTAGCGTCTAGTATTCACAAAAGAAAGATTGTTTCTTTTAATCATAAAACCGGAGTTTGTAAAGATTGGTTGGCAGAAGCCAATGTGTTCGCTGTTTTTGCCATGAAAGCCGATGCCAAAGAGCAATACTTATGGGTAGCGACTTCGGCTATGCCGGAAATGGAAAATTTCTCAAAAGAATTTGAGGGCAAAGCTGAAATCCTGAAAGTGGATATCAAAACCAAGCAAATAGTAAGGCGTTTTACGGTAGAAGGTCATCACGTTTTCGGGGATTTATTGGTGACTAAAAACAATGTGGTGTATGTTTCCGATAGTGCCAAACCAATGCTTTACAAGATTGAAAACGAGGAAATGAAACCATGGGTGTCTTTTGAAAACGAAGGGTTTAATCTGCAAGGTATAACGATTAATGATCAAGAAGATAGGCTTTTCGTTGCCGATTATTTGAAAGGAATTGCAGTGGTTGATGTGAAAACTTTATCTAAAACTTGGTTACAACTTCCCGAAGGAACTATTGGTAAAGGCATTGACGGCTTGGTGTTTTACAAAAACAAATTGATAGCCGTGCAAAATGGCGTAGCACCGATAAGACTAACACAGTTGAACTTGAATAGTGCTCAAAACGGAATCGAAAGTTTCCGCATTCTTGATAACAATCGTCCTGAATTTGACGAACCGGCTTTGGCTACCATGGTGGGAAACAAGTTGTATTTCTTCGCCAATTCACCTTGGAAAGCGTATGATAAAAATGCAGTTTTGGATGTGAGTAAGGTTAAGAATCCGGAGTTGTATTATTGGGCGTTTTAAACTTCATCGACTTTCCAATACCGACAAAAACAAAAGCCAATACCAAAAAGGCAAAGACCAAAGCGCCACTATTGATTAGGACTTTCTCTAAACCCAATTCGGTTACATTGACAAACGGATAAGGATAAAACCCTGAAAGATGTCCTCTGAAAAGAATAAAAACTAAGTATGAAAAGGGATAAAGCAACCAACTTGGAATTGATTTCCAAGCAACGCTCATTTTGTTTTCATAGATAAACCAAAACACCACAACGTAAATCGGAATGATGGTGTGAAGCATTTCATCTACCAGTCTTTGCATGCCTGTGGGTTCCCAAATACCGCGCAATACAAATTGATAAACCACGCTGACAATCGTAATATAGAGCGTTATGGCAGTAAGAAAGCCGGGTTTTACAAATCGGGTGAGAAGTGAAGTTGGCTTTTTGTACCACAGCACCGAAAAGTATAAAGCCACCAAACTATTGGTTAGTATGGTAAAGAAACTAAAAAACCTTATCGTGGTTTCGGTTAACGATTCGACTCTGTTTTGCATCATCAAGACAAACTGCATGATAACAGCAAACCAACCTAAAGCGGCACCAATAAAAATAGCTTTATCTTTTAGAGAATCGGACATCAAAACCAATTATTTAGGACAATCGGTTTTACTTAAGGGCATGGTTGAGGTGAATGTCAGTTGAGAAGCATCTTTGAATTTTGTGCCGTCTTCATTCATTTCGCCATAACCTTCAACGAGTTGGTTGTCTTTCAGTTGAAAAGCCACTTGGCGTGTGCTTTCTGTTCCTTCTGATTGAAAAGTATAGTCAAGCAATAGTATGTCTTTGGTCCATTTTCCTTTTATTGCGCCGGTGTTTTTGTCTTTTTCTGCAATGGCATACTCCATAGTGCCTGTTACCTCTTCGCCGGTAGTTTTTATTTGTAAGGAAATAGCAGTACCGTCTTTGTCATAAGCATAACATGCTTCGGGGGAAACGGTGGTTGGTTTCACTGTAACCGGTTCTCCAAAAACAACCACTTCATTTTTTTTACAGCCAACGAGTAATAGTGGCAAGGCCAGGAGCAAGAAGATAGATTTTTTCATCACAGTTTATTGTTGGGGTTTAGCAATCTTTTTAAAGCGCATCATTGGAACATCATCCATCAGTAACAGTAATTTATTGTCGCTATCAATGGCAAATTTGTTTACTTTTCCCAACATTTTAAGAAAAGCTTCTTCGCCACCGCCTTCGCAGAATATCATGGTTTTGATGGCATCACCAAATTGGATGCTGTTTTCTTTCTTAGTGTATTTGCCGCTATAGCCATTGCAACTGGTGTTGCCGCTGAATTCATTGGATATATCTTTGAACATGATATAAGGCTTCTTTTCCGGATACAAACCTTCAAACGCAATGCGCGTTCCCGAAATGTATTCGAGTTCCCAAGCCTCATCATAAAATGCAGTTTTGCCGGTGGTTGTTTTGACGTCGTTGGTTTTAGTAGCGCAACAAGCTGAAAACAATATCGAAAATAGGGTACACAATAAGACTGCTTTTTTAGTCATGGCGTTTGTATTTTAAAAATGGAAAGGATTACAACACTCAAATTTAGCAAAAAAAGCATTACCCGATAAAGACAATGGGTTAAAAGAACTAAGCGATAGTACTTTAGGCCCAAGGCAATCGTTACATTGGTTTGGGGTTGACTTCTTTGGTAGCAATGGCGGAGACCTTATTATCGGTGTCAACCGTTACATAAAGTTCGCGTTTGTATAGTTTCTTTTCATAATCAATGTTATAGCGAAAAGTATATTCATCGGTGATTTTGTTATGGGTAACGTCAATGAGGCTAAGCCCTTGAAACCGACCGTTTCTCATGTTGATCTTTTTGCAAATGATGGATATCTTTTCCTTAGTAGCGTTTTGGCGAACCTTATCTGTAGCTTCTGTAGTACTAAAGGCTTTGAAGCGCGAAGTGTTACAGGTTTCTAACAGTCTTTTGCCTAAATCATAAGCCCGGTCTTTTTTCACTGCCGCTACTTCTACGGGTTTTACGATTTCTGTGGTTTTCTCCACGGCGGTTTTTTTACTTTTACAGGACACAAGCGTCAACGAACTGACGAAGAAAATCACTAGCAATACACGGCAAAACATAAAAGCTATTTTCATAAGGCATTGATTTTTAATAGGGTAAAATGGGTTTGTCAAGGTTTTACTATTGCAAATGTATGGAGGCGAAGCCGTTGTGGTGTTATATGATTTTGGTCAATATTTATAAGATTTGCCAATAGTGACATCAAAACAAATCATTTTTCCGTATATGATTTTAGTTCCCGAATTAGTATTTTTGATTTCTATAAAGTATACCACATGAAGATTGTTATATCGCCCGCCAAGTCACTTAATTTTGAGAAAGAAATTCCCGCCATTGCCGGTACGCAACCTTTGTTTTTGAAACAAGCCGAAACGATTCAGAAAACGTTGAAGAAGAAAAAGCCCAAGCAGCTGATGGAACTGATGGACATTTCGGATAAGTTGGCAGACCTCAATTGGCAACGCAATCAAGAATGGCATACGCCGTTTACTACTGAGAATGCCAGACCGGCCATTTTTACTTTTGATGGTGATGTATATATTGGTTTGGACATTTATACTTTGCCCGAAGAGAAGTTAGCGGTTTTACAAGACAAGCTTCGCATTTTATCAGGGTTGTATGGCTTGCTCAAACCGTTAGATTTAATGCAGGCGTACCGACTGGAAATGGGAACGTCTATGGCGATTGGTAAAAACAAAAACCTTTATGAGTTCTGGAAAAAAACCATTACCAAAGCCTTGAATGACGAATTGAAAAAGGACGAACTGTTTATTAACTTGGCGAGTAATGAATACTTTAGCGCGGTGGATACTAAGGCGTTGAAAGTGCCGGTTATTACGCCGGAATTCAAAGACTATAAAGACGGCAAGCTCAAGATGATTAGTTTTTTTGCCAAAAAGGCGAGAGGCATGATGGTGCGTTATATTATAGACACCAATGCTGAAACCATTGATGATTTAAAAGGATTTAACTACGAAGGCTATGCCTTTGATGCTAATTTGAGTAAAGGGAATACGTTGGTTTTTACACGATAACCTAAACTCAGGTTTACAAAACAAAAAAAGCACCTCAAAACAAGGTGCTTTTCCGCATTATTGAGTGGTATCTAATTACTAAGCTACTTTTGCGGTTTTGTTTGCCACTTCTGAAAGGACAATATTTATTTCGCTGCGTTGTGTAGCGGTAACTGCTACTACGGTGCGCATTTCTACAAAGCCCGGCTTGTTGATGGTTACTGTATACATACCGCTGGCGAGGTCTTTTATTTCAAAGCCACCAACGTCTGTTGTTTTTCTATAAATGTTGGCGTTCTCTATGATTACATTGGCTTTTGCAATAGGTAAACCTTCGGTGTCTGTCACTAGGCCACGCAGGGAAAGTGTGCGATAGCCGGGACGAATGATTTTTCGGCTCGAGAAATAGCTTTTGTATACTTCGGGGTCGGTAAACTGTAGCATGGTCATGAGTGCATCCATTGTTTTAAGGATGCTGTCGCTGTTGGCAAACAGTTGCAGCATTTCGGCGGTGGCTTGTTTGCGTTCTACAATACCGGCCCTTGGTTTAGGGATATAAGCAACATACTCGGTGATACTGGCGCTAAGTTCATCGAGCATATCTTGTTTTACGCCATAGGGATCAACATCGGCTAAGAGCTCCGTGCCTTTTCCGTGGATAAACCAACAGATATCGGCACACACCGTGTCAGCTCTTTTATAAAGATTACTCATCCTTTGATTCATCTCTTCACGCAGTACAGTGTTCCCTTCGTTAATGGCATAGGCTCTAATGCGCGTGGCAACGTCAATAGCTTCACGCGTCATGGTTAGTTTCAAATCGTCTTTTACAATTCTATACCCGATTCTGTTGGTGGTTTGGCTTTCGCTTTCGGCTCTGATGAGTCCAACCGTATCGGTAAATAGCACAAGGTTGTTTTCAAACTGTGGTAGTGTGGCTAAAGTAGCCGCTGGTACGGTTGCCAGAAAATCTTCGACAACGTAGTACATGGAGCGTTTTCGCTCTTGTAATTGATTCATAATAAACAAATTAAGTTAATACTTTGATAGATTTGGGTTCTATCTTCGGGTCAAAGTTATAGAAAGATTTTCGTACGAAACAAATTAAAAATGACAGAAAATACATTTTTATTGGATTGTTAGTGTTTTGAATGATATTGTAAGAATATCGTAACAAAATTATTTTTTAACTTGTTGGTTTTGAAGTATTTTCAATAAAATGTAAGATTTGTTGTCGTACTTTTTTGTAATAATGACGGTTGTTGCGATTGTAGGAAGATATTTTTGACAAAAAAACGTCGTGAAAAGGCATAAATGGTTTAAAATGTGTGTTTTGGGGAAGGTTTTGGGCTTTTTACGAAATGCATCAGCACTTTTTGAAGAGGCTCAGGCACTTTTCGGGTTTCGTTCAGCACTTTTCGGGTTTTGTTAGGTACTTTTCGATGTTTGACAGGCACTTTTTGGGTTTAAAATAGCGCTGTTATGTGTTGCAAAGTTTTTGGCCACGGATAACACAGATTAGACAGATTTTCACGGATTGTAAATCTGGGCTGTTGGGTTTTGGTGGCTTTTATAAAAAAAAAAAGCGAAAGAGTGACTTCTTTCGCTTAGTAGAACTGATTGCCTCATCAGAACTGTTTAGGTTCTATGAGATCCTTTCTTTCATAAAGATATAAATGTTTTGTTTACATTTGTATTATAATAAACGCAGGAACGGAAAATTAACGTTCCGTTCCTGCTACAAGTTGTATGAGGGCGCGGACGGGAAACTGTTCAAGCCCTCTACCTTTTTAAAGGTTTGATGTTTTTTAGGCACGGATTGTAAATCCTCGCTGTCGGGCAACTTACCGAAAAACTAGCCATGAGTTTTAACATATGTTATCTGGGTGATTATACTAATTTAGTTCTTCAATTTTAAATTCTTTAATAAATTCTTCGTAACTATTTTTTATCTCAATTAATTTTGTTTTACTATCATATCTATTTTTATAAACCCATTCATAAAGTTTGTCGTTTAATACAATTTCTAGATTAGTAATGTCATTTTCACCTTCACATGAAATAAATGGAGAAAGCATCTTTGGATAGGGTAAATTAATATTATAATCAAATACATATTGATATACATAACTTTCATTTGCATTATCATTTAATCTTAATTTGAGGTATTTTTCTGTACATGGAATAATACTTCTTGACGAATAAAAACTTGTTTTGGTTTTGATTAAAATCTTTTTTATTTCGGATTCATTTACAGAACTTTTTTGTTTCTTTTTTGAAAAATAAATTTCTTTTAAACTAGTTTCAACATTTTCAATTTTTACTATTGAAGACATAACTTCACTTATTTTATGTAAAAGAAAAGTAGTATAATCATACGCAGGTCTTGTTCCTCTAAAGTTGATGATAAGTTCTTTTCCTTTTAATTCATAAAGATCACCGTATTTTAAATAATCTCTATTGTCATAAACTAATTTTACTGTCTCAATACTATTAAGAAGTTTATACATTTCAATACTTTTGTCTGCAACAGCTATTTTTAGTTTCTGCCATTGATTAAATTTTTTAATGTCGAAATGTCCTAAAAAATTATAATAATTATGGTAATAATTTAAAAACATACTTCCAATACTTCTGGACTCTTCATCCTGAAATATTTCAAAAAAGTTTTCAATAATTACTTTGAAGGCACTTGTGAAAAGTTGTTCTCTTAATTTGTGATTGTATTCAGGTTTAATCTTATTTCGATTTAAGGTTAAAACCTCTGAGGCTTTGTGTTTGTGAATATTTAATTCAAAACCTAAAAACATTGTATTAAGACTATTGTCCGCTTTTTGATTTTTATAATAAGTGACAACTCTCCAACCATTTTCTTTTTTACCATGATGGATATTTAATTCCAATGAATTTTCTTCATCAAAATATTTGAATTTATTTTTATTGCTATGTGTATCAATTTCAGTTTTATTAAGATGCAACTTAATTGGAATATAGCTTTTTAATGAGAAATCAAATATTTCGTCGAATATTTTTCCTAATTCTATATCTAAAGATTCATGTGAGAAAGGATCATAATTATGAGCAATTCTGCTAGCATTTTTATGTTCACTTTTTATTGACCAACTATCTGGGATTGCCTTAGTTTTATGATTAAATGATAGTTTTGTACTAGGCTTTATTTTATGACTTGTTTTTTTCTTTTGTACTAGAATCCCTCCATCTTTAATGGAGTTTGGACTATTAAGTTCTATAATTTGAAATTCTTCATTAAAAAAACTTTTAGTTTCTATGTTTACTTGCTCTGTAAGCATAAATATACTTTGAAAACCAATTCCAAAAGTTCCAGAAGGACGAAGCCATATTGGCATTGTATCAATAATATTTAATTTTTTACGATTTTTTGATGAACTTCCTGTATTCATCAAATAGTTTAAATCGTATGTTGATAAACCGATTCCTTTATCAGTAATACTGAATTCCCAAATTTTATTATCACCAATTACTTCCTTTTCGTTTATTTCTACATTAATTGCAAATTGTTTTGTAATTTTATTGAAATCAATCGTATTTGGAGATACTAAATCCAATTCATCTTTATACTCCAGCCAAATTCTCAATAATGATGCATCAACAGCATTTTGTAAAATTTCTCGAATACATTGATAAGCACCTTCGTAAATACCAGCGCCTTGTAATAATTCCAGCGCTTTATCAGTATCTACTGAAAATTTTGGTTTCTTTTTACCATCAATATAATCATAATTTAAAAGTTCTACCTTTAAATTCCCAATGGTAGGTAAATAACCGAATTCTTTAAAAGGAACAATTTTGTTCCAATTAATCATTTGTTGAGTTATTTCAGAATTTAAATAATTGAACCAATGTTGAGTAATATTTGCAGTGTCATAATCAAAACATTTAGCTTCAACTTCAATTATTTCATTATCAACTCTAAATGATTCTATTGAAAGGTGTTTTGCTTTATGATTTAATGTGTCTATAGGTATTTTACTTAATGTTCTTAACATCACCTCAGAAAACCTATTGTTATCCAAGTCTAATAAATCACCAATCCTTAAGAGACAAGAAATGAATCTTGGATGTGAATCTTCAATATCAATCCCAACTTCACAAAAAGGCAATTTCATTACATCATCAAAGTTTTTTGTATGACTTGAACATATGTCAGCCAATATTTTAAAAATTCTTTGTGGAATTACACCTCTTGGTGATGATAATTGTAACTCATCTTTAGGATTAATTATAATATCTTTTGATCTGTCTGAATGTTTTCTTCTAAAGTACTCAGCAAGGATAAATTTAATGCCATCGTGAAATTCAAGGTTTAATTCACTTGAGTTGTATTTTATTTTTCTTTCTTCAATTTTGAATTGATTTGCAAAATCATTTAAACCATTCTTTTTATCCTGTTGAATTTCAATAAAAAAATCTATAAAATCACTAGAGCCTAAAGCTTCTATGAGTTTTTCGCTAGATACCACCATACCAATGTCGTGACTATAACTAGCTTCTAAAATCAACCAAATATCAATAGCGGAAAGGTTCTCTATTTTTTCCTTGCCTAATACTCTAACTATGTTGTTAATTATTGTAATTGAATGCGATTCGTCATGAAGACTGTAATGTGGAAACAAATTAGAAACAGCATTTAACGCAGTAGGTATTACTTTTTTATCATAATTCCATTGAGCAAATAAAATTTCGCTTTGAGTTCCTTCGGTTTTCTGATAAAGTAATTTTTCTAAATATTTAATCATTTTATTTTTGTCTATATGTTGTTGAATATTCTATACGTCAAAATCATTTCAGCTATCTAATTTATATGTTGTATTATTTTATCATACATCTATTCCTAATTTAGACTTGTAAGAATTAATAGCAACATACTTTTTGAGTAAAGCATTGTATGTAAAAATATTACAAATTTTTAATGTTTGTGATTTTTGAGGTTGTAATTATCAACAACTTAGCTAACAAAAAAGCCTCTCTTTCGAAAGGCTTTTGCAAACGTAAACTATAATTATGGGTTTATTTATTAAGCAACTTTTCTAAGTAGCTTACTTTGTCTTTTTCGACTTGTAATAACCGTTCATAAAGTTTTTCTTTTTCATCATAAAGTTCTATCACTTTATCTAAAGGATTAAAGGTACAGCCATAATTAATGGCTGATGAATTATCTTTAAAGTCTGAGAATGTATTGTTAATGATATTTATCAATGATTCTTCTGTAAAATTTTTAATGGCTTCTGCACTAACTCCTAAAGCTTCTGCAATTTGTTTTAGCTTTTCTTCATCAACAGTTTCGCTGTTTTCAATGGTAGAAATAGTTTGCTGGCTCACACCTATAGCCATCGCCAATACTTCTTGTTTCATTTGACGGAGTTCGCGGATGCGGCTGATGTTGCGACCAATGTGTTTGGGTTTAGTTGCTGTATTCATAGTCTAAATATATACAATCGATGTTGTTTTCTCGTTTGGTTAAGTACTAATCACGGTAGTATTTTACTGTTGTCCTATTAGTGTCTTTTGGTTTTGGCAATAGCTTTAAACAAAAATAACCCTTTTTCTCGCAAGTCAAACTTCTAACACTAAAAATCCTCAAAAAGCACTATTGATTTCACGAATTAAAAACTTTATAATTAACTATGTTAAACACTTTTTCCTAAGTGGGCTAGCAGTTAGTTTGCTTGTTGGTTGCGCCATAGTGCTACCGGCGGTTGTGGTTTTTGTTTAGAGGGTTATTTTTTATTGATGTTTTTTGCGTGTCTACTTATGATGTTGATGACATAGTGTTTAAAAATTTAAGGTGTTCTTGATTTTATTTTTTCGAATGATATTATTGCTTTATTAAAATAAAAGTTTGGCTAGGTATTGTTGGTTGTTGTATTTCTGAATCATTTATATCCCTAGCTTTTATTCCTTCCCATTCAACTGTAACTTCAATAGCTTGTTGACCTTGAATTATTGTTTTTCTAACATATAAAATACCTTGATTATTGGTTGAGTCTTCAACTATTCCTAATTTTAATGCTTTTTCATTTGATAAACATTCGTTACATCCGGGGTTTCCAAAACCTATAACTGAGTTTCCATCTATGCTGTATTTCCATCCGTTTGAATAATTAGTATTTAAATTAGAAAGTGTATTTGATTTTTCTACTCCGTTTTCAACATACTGGTATTCACCTATAAGTAAATCTTCATAGAATCTGTTATTTGCTGGCGTAGACATTACTTTCTTTTGAAATATAATTTTTAGAGAGGTTAATCCATCTGTATAAAAATAAGTTCCCTCAAATGTGTTCAATAAGTTTTGCGTATCTTTATAATAAGCTCCTGTTATTTGATCTCCGGTTTGCTGCGCAATGTCAATTACTTGAGCTTTACAGCTAGTTACGATTATGAATACGTATAATATTTTGACTATATTTTTCATGATTATATTTTTTAATTACAAGGTGTGTGTTTTACATTTAATTGATTTCCAGTTCCAAGATTACCTGTTGATTCTAGCTCTAATTTTTGCCAATTTGATAAATCGTCGTTGTCAGTTTTATATAAAGATATGCCAAACGCACCAAATTGTTGAAGAAAGCATTTTTCTAGCGTAGGTAAATTATTATCATATTTTTGACCTATTTTTTTATTTAGCCTATCTAGTATGTCTATTTCGGGGAGACCTGCATAATCTGCGTCATTCATTTTTGTAAATACTTGATTATTTAAACTATCAATATTATCAACTTTTATAGCATATTTATGTACTACCCCAGTATAATTATCTTTACAAACTAGTATTAATACAACATCTGATTTCCTACCCAGTGACGCACCATTATAGGCTTTCATTAAAACTCTGACATCGCTAAATGAAAACATATCATGACCTTTTTCAGTATGATTATGTGCGCCACCAATGTATTCATCACCGTAAGGTATTGGCACAGTTGATTCTAACCCAGTGTTTATTAGTGTGTTGGTGTAAATATTTTCATCATCCTCAGAGGTTGGATTTGGATTCGAGTTTCTTTTAAAACTTATAGCGAATTCTTTATTAGAATTTGGAGAGGTTACCTTTTGTGTTAGGGAATCAATTAACGGTTTTATATTTCCTCTCTGCGGATTTGCAAGATTTTTTAATGAAGTGCATGGTTCTGTTAATGGACTTCCGCCGCCTCCGCTTGGACCATTGTTTGCTAAAAACAAGTCTTGTATTGCATATAATCCGACTGCTAGGCTTGGATCATCACAAGGATTAATTATAGGGGTGGTACACAAAAGACATTGATCACAGAATGTGGCAGTACAACTCCCTGTTCGAGTACAGTGATAAATGGTACTAAAACAAAGCATAGTTGGGGTAAAATTTACTTGGTTACTATCATAGATTTTAGTTAAACTTTCATAATCATAATAATCTATAATTGCTTCGTTTTTTTCTAGAATGTATATGCTAAACTCCCAAACATCATTTTCTTTACTATAAACTAAATTATATAGCTCATTTGGGTCGGGTATTTCAATTACAGGCACAATTTTAAAGGTGTATTTTTCATTTAAGTTCGGGTCTATGTATTTCATTACTAATGTGGTGTCTATAATGTAATAGCTTTGAATTTCTTCAAACTTAGCTTGAGAATTAGTTAGGTTATTTTTTAATTTAATTTGTTTTTTGAAATTTTTAATTTGTGTTTCAGAAAGAAATTCCCTGAATGTCACACTACTTTTCCCTTCTTTTTTAAGATGATTTTCATAAATCTCTTTTTCGCAACTTGATATAATGCACAAAATACAAATCATTGAAGGAATTAAGATTTTTCTAAATATGTTTTTCATAATTTTAACATGTTAATTTTAGCTTTTTTGGAAGATTGTTTCTTTTGACAGTGAGAGCTATTACGTCTTGTAGTGGCTTTCTCTTTTTAGTTTTTTTATTTCATGTTTACATATTAAAGTTTCTTCCTTTTACTGGGAAGTAAAACGATACTATTTGTACTATAATGGCTAGATATAAGAATAACGCACACCAAAAAAGTGTCTAGTTATTTATTTCTTAAGACTTGGAGTGGTATTTGTCTTAATAAAATTAATTGAAATTTGTTAATTCAAATATAATAGAAAAATGTTACCAATCACATGGTTAGCAATGTTTTTTTTACAATCGTAGTGAAGGTTACCTATAACGTGCCGCAGATTGCTACAGTTGCGAATTGTGGAACAGATTATTTACTGTTAAAGATAAAGTTTTTTAGCGAAGAAAAAACGTCAAGGTAACTAAGCAACTTAGCTATTGCGAGAAACGGCTGTTGACAGTAGTGTTTATTTTTTTACTTTAAAATTACTAATTCGAATTTGTTTGATTTTCCAAGCCCAGCTTTCTTGTGTTGTTATGGTACTAATGTATTCAATCCAATCTTGATGCTTAATACATAATAGGACACCATAGTTATTAGAAGAATAATTAACTACCTTGTACGATAAGTGTTGACCACATTCAATACACTTCGACATTTATTTTTTCTTTGTTATGCCTTGAGACGGAGTAACTTTGGGTTTTAAAGCATTTGAAGGAGTTTGAATTGTACGACCTGCTTTTACTTCAACATGTTTCATTTCTTTTTTTGAATTCTTTTCCATTTTTTATTTTTTTGGATTTGTAGAGGGTTTACTTTGAGGAGGATTATTTATTGGCCTTCCTTTTTCTTCTGTTAATGGTTTTGGTGTTTGTGGTTTTGGAGTAGGTTTGTCATTATTCATATTAGATACATTTAAAATTACAAATACAATTATAAAAGTTATTCCGCCTATTAAACTTCCTATTGAAAATAGATTTATCTGATTTACTATTTTAATTCTTTTACCAACGTTATTTAAAACGTTATCGTAATCTTCATTATCAATTTCATTAATTGTTTTTTGAGAATAGTCAATTGAGATATAATGAGAAATTAAATTTGATACCAAAGTTAAAACTAATAATATCCAGCCAATTATAATTAATGCTATGTATTCAGCAATTTTAATATCAACTATCTTATCAAAAAAAGCTATTGTAATAGCTAAACCACCACTTGCGATAATATTAATATATTTTTCAAAATCATCCTGACTTTTAGATTTAGTTTCATAAACAGAATTTCTAAATGCATTCCATTCATTTTTTAATCTTTTGTTTTCTTTTTTTTGAATTTTATCTTCTTTCCCCATAAACTAATTCTTTTTCCCTTTCTTCTCCTTACTAAACAAATCCGCAGTATACTTTTCATATAATTCAAACAGAAACTCCATGCGCTTGGCTTCGCTGGTAAAGGCTTGTTTGCTATAAGCGGTATCAACCGCTTTGTCTAACTCATTGTGGGCTTTGACTAGGGCAGGCGGCATAGTTAATGGGTCATATAAATCAGCCAATGAACTATTTGGAAAAGCCGCGCGAGCATCAAGTACAGCTTGTGCTTTTTCTTCTATGGCTTTGACTTGTTTGTCTGTAGGGTTTTCCGGCCATGGGTAGTTGTTGTAGACTATAGAGCTTGAATATCTATAATCACTCTTTAATCTACCACAAATATTTTTAATCCAACTAATATGCATTAGAGATGTTAATACTCCGAAATGAAAAAGAGTTGCATTTGGTATAATATATAGTTGGTTTGAAGCAATAATATTTGGTTCTAAAAATCCTATAGGAATATATTTCCTATTAACTGAAGATACAGTTGGAAAAGCTAAATAATTTGAATTCGGTTGTCTTATTTCAGCAAATACTGTTGGTGTTTCTGAAAGTTTCTTTGTAGTGACTCTGTCACTATTTGCCCTCCATTTTTTGACAGCATTGACTCTTTCGATTATCTTAGAGTTTTCTCTAATTTTATTTGGATTAACATTAAAGAGCCATAAACAATATCTCTTTTCAGAGTGTAGTAACTCTCTTCCTCCTATGAATGGTTTAATAAGGGTTTCTGAATTTTTATTTTCTGCAATTATTTCTTGACGGTCTTTCTCTGATAAAGTATATTTACCATCATCTAAAGCAAAACTCCCATAATTTATTTCTGGAACAACACAAATTGGATTCCTTTTGGAATCAATAAAGATATCTTTTGCTTCAACTAAATAGGGATTTATGTTTTTTACTTTAATTGCATGAGATTCACCTTTGATATCTTCATATTCATATATTGTTTTGTTTTTAGTGTCAAAATTGGCAAAACCAACAATTACACAATGAACAGCTGCATTTCCTTTGGCTTCATTGCTCCAACTAAATGTTCTATGAGCAAAATGTATTTTAACACGGTAGTAATTTAATAACAAATTCCATAAAATATTTACTTGCTCACCTTGGGTTATTGAGTTTGTTGAAACAAAAGCAACTTTGGTTTTTGTATTATGAATTAACTGAGCAGCTTTTACATACCAACAAGAAACATAATCCATTAGACCTGTTCCTTTAATTCCTTTAAAAATAATTTCTACATCATTTTTTTGACTTGCATTTTGTTCTTTTTTACCAATAAAAGGTGGATTACCAACGATATAATCAAATGAACATTTACCACTATTAGAGTTTTGCAACGAATGAACTGGATTTACGTTTACTGTTTTTGAATAAATGTTTAATACATCATAGGTTTCAATAGGTTCATTTACATTATAAATATTGGTAACATTAGCTTTAATGTTAAAATGTGTTGCATCATCTAAATTATTCCAATCAATTCTTAGCGCATTACCATGCACAATCTTAGCGGCTTTTTTTAACGGCAGTCGTACAAAGTATTGCCCAAACTCATTGCTTATCATCATGTTCATTTGATGGTCAATGAGCCACATGGCTACTTCGGCAATACGAGCAGGGAATTCTTCATACTCTATGCCATACATCATATCGACATCGAGATACATAATCTCGCGAACGTCTAAAACGCCTTGCCCTGATTTGTAGGTAGCGCGGAGGATTTCAAGTTCTAGCAAACGCAATTCTCTATAGGTAATTACTAAGAAATTTCCACAACCACAAGCCGGGTCAAGGAACTTTAAAGTGCTAATGCGTTTGTGAAACTCGGCTAGTTTGTTTTTGTTGGTTTTAATGCTTTTAAACTCTGTCCAAAGGTCATCAAGAAACAAAGGTTTGATGAGTTTTAATATGTTGGTCTCGCTGGTGTAATGCGCACCCAAGTTTCGGCGCTCTTTAGGGTTCATTACACTTTGAAACATAGATCCAAAGATGGCAGGCGATATTTTACTCCAATCAATATAGCAACAGTCAAGCAAAGCTTGTCGCATCTTAGTATCAAAACTGGCTGAGGGCAATACCTCTTCAAACAGTTTGCCATTCACATAAGGAAACTCATTGAGTTGCTCATCAAGATTTTTAAATCGTTTGTCAATAGGAGTGTTGAGTACTTGAAAGAGTTCTTGTATGCGGGCGGCAAGGTCTGAACCATCATCGGCAGTTCGTTGTTCTATATAATCTTGAAATTGTTGCTTGTTGAATATGGTGGTGTCTTCGGCAAAAAGACAAAAAAGAATTCGGACTAAGTACACTTCTAGCGGATGACCGTCATAACCTATTTCTTCTAATCGGTCATGGAGTTTGCCCATCAGCTCCGCCGCTTTGATATTGGCAGGGTCTTGTTCTTTGTAAACTTTCTTTTGGTAACCAAGTAAGTAACCAAAGCTTTGCACGTTTAGGTAAAGGTCAGCGAGTTTGAACTCGGTTGTTTTTTGTTCTTCGGTGTCATACAAGCGGAAAATATCAAAATCGCAAACCAAGATGTACTTAGGAAGTTCGTTTTGTTTTAGTCCGTGGGTATAATCTTTGGCTTGTATAAAAGCTTTGTCAAGGTTTTTGCCGCGGCTCTTCATTTCCACTAAAATGGTGCCTTTCCATAGCAGGTCAATATAACCATCGGCATCAGAAATTTTTTTGACACGGTGTTCAAATGTTCCTATTTTTTTTCGGGTAATACCAAAGACATCAAAGAACGCATCTAAAAAAGGTTTTGCATCTGCTTCTTCATTAGCAGTGTCAGCCCATTCTTTAGAAAATTTAATCGCTCGGTCTTTTATCTCATTCCAACTTAATGCCATAGTTTTATTTTGTAATCTCTCAAACTTACAAAATTAGTCAAGGGCAAACAATCCTCAAGAGTAGTGGTTTTTAGTTAAGTTATTAACATAAAATTCTTATGAAAAGGCCTTTGACCCTTCGTTGGGCTCAGGACAGGCGAGCTTAGGGTGACAGTGGAAGCAAAAGCATAATGTTAGCAGCTGTCGTGCTTTTCTGATAATGCACAACTTAAAGTTTCTATGAGATGCTTGCGGCTTTGAAAATGGCAAATAACACAAGAATAATTAAAAACCAAAATACGCTCGAAAAGAATACCACATATTGAGATTGAACTACTTCTTTTACTTGAGAACCTTCTGCAACTATTTTCTTATTACCAGTACAAAAACGCATCATGGCTCCAAAGAGTTTTTCAGGCCATAGTAATAGAGCATAAGCCAAGCGGCTTGAGTAAAACAAAAACCATGTAAAACGGTTCGAATTCTTGGTGAGCACTATTTCTTTATGGAGTACTTTCTGTTTATAGGAATTCAGGGTTTCTTTTTTGATTCCTTCCGTGATTACAGAGGTTGACCTAACGCGCATGAACATAACAATTATTCCCATGGATAAATAATCTTTCCATACTCCCGCTAGTTCAATTGACAACCAACCAAGTAAAAAATCAAACATAGGATGAAGAATAGCTCGAAATACCAAAAGAAGCTCTCTGAACCAAACAGGAATAAGAGACCAAGGTTGTTTGAGAAAAGCAAATATAATAGAATCCAGAACATTAACCATTCCGAAAGCCCCAATTATAGAACCTAGAATAATATATGAGGGTTGTTTGATGATGGGCTTGATAAACCCATTAAGTATCTCTTCCATAAACTACTATTTTATAATGTTATTTACAACTTTTCTACATTCTTGTGAGTTGTTAGGATTAGGTTATTGTTAGGTCGGACATCAATAGTTTAAAATTGCCTGTTTGTTTAAATCTAAATATTCAAAGTTAGCAATGTCCTCTACTGTAGCTGATGATGTACCTATATATATGATAACTAAATAGATGCTTAAGAGCTATATTTTCTTACTCAAATATATATAAAGCGTGCAAAACCACTACAAAACCAAACCCACAAGCAGACCAAAGGAAAAAAAAGCCGATAAAAGGTAAAATACTCCCATTCCAAACCGTTAAATACCTAATATCCTGCGCTTGCCAAAGGAGTGCGCGCTTGTCAAAACAGTCCGCACGCTTGTCAAAGTCCTTCGCGTGCTTGTCAAACCCGTCCGCGCACTTGTCAAAGTCTTTCGCGTGCCTAACAGAAGCGTCCGCGCACTTAACAAAAGCATCCGCGCGCTTGTCAAAACCTATATCCTGCGCTTGCACAAGGGCCGCGCACCTGAGTAAGGCGTCCGCGCGCCTATGTAACGTCATATCCTAACCTTACCAATGGCGTTCTCGCTCAAGCGAACCCTTAAATCCCAAATCCTAAATTAGCACTTGCTACTGATTGATAATTGTTTAAGTTTGTAAATCTTTAAAAAGAACGCCATGAAATTAAAAATTACCTTCTCATTAATACTATTCTCTGCTCTATTGGCAAAGGCTCAAGTCGGGTTTGTCGAAAATGTGGTTATAGACCCTTCGCGCTATGTGCAATCGCCTAATGGGGTAGCCTCTGCCGATTTTGATGGCGATGGCGACCAAGATGTCTTGGCCTCGTCATACTTTGGCAATCGATTAGTATGGTTAGAAAATCTTGATGGTACCGGTCATGAAGTAACGCTGCGGTCTATTTCAACGACCATTCAGGCGCCTTGGGGCGTTTGTGCCGCCGATATTGATGATGATGGCGATATAGACGTGGTGGCTGCTTCCCTAGGAGGCAATAACGTGGTGTGGTATGAAAACACCGATGGCAACGGTACGTTTGTAATGAAACAGGCTTTGTTTGCCACATTGGTCAACAAAGTGATGGCGGCAGATATCGACAATGATGGCGATTTAGATTTGGTGTGGTCCTCTGCCAGCGATAGTAAGTTAAGATGGTTGAAAAACAGCGATGGCTTAGGAACTTTTAGCTCAACCGTAAATGTGGATGCCAATGCTTCCGGTGTTCCGGGTTTTTATCTGGCCGACCTTGATGGCGATGGCGCCAAGGATATAGTGTCTTCTTACGCATCATCATCGGGTTCTCACGGTGTTTCATGGTATAAAAACAACAATAATGGTTTGGGAACCTTTAGCACTCGCATAGTAATATCGACAGCAGTAAACTATGTTACTTCGGTATATGCCGGTGATTTAGATGGTGATGGCGATATGGATGTAGTATCGGCATCAGCCACTGATGATAAAATTGCGTGGTATGAAAACTTAGACGGCCTAGGTACTTTTGGGGCACAACAAGTGTTGTCTGTCACCGCTGATGGCGCTATGGTAGTTCGCATAGCGGATGCAGATGGTGATGGAGATAAGGATGTGATTTTTGGGTCTAATGACGATAAAACCATCGGTTGGTTCAAGAATGTAGATGGCACGGGCAATTTCAGTAGTGAAATCTTCATTGGGCCAAATTCCGGAGACATACGTGATATTTATTTTGCTGATATGGATGGCGATGGCGATTTAGATTTTCTGACAGCAACCAATACGGACAACAACATTACGTTGTATAAAAATACTGATGGCACAGGCGCTTTCGCTCCTGATATCCTAACCAAGCACATTGATGGTGGTCGTATTGTCGTGGCTGAAGACATTGATGGCGATGGCGATAAGGACATTGTAGCGGCATCCTATTGGGATGATAAAATATCATGGTTCAAAAACTTAGATGGTCAAGGTAATTTTCATAATTCGCAAACCATTATATCTACTACGATTAATGGCGCGACTTCGGTGTTTGTTGGTGACGTTGATGGTGATGGGTTTAAGGATGTGTTGGCTACGGCTTATTTAGATAATGCGGTGGTGTGGTATAAAAACACGGATGGATTGGGCACCTTTGCCGCGCCACAATTTATTGATACGAACTTGTATAATTCCTCTAGGGTGTACCTTTCAGATATTGACAGTGATGGCGATATGGATGTGTTTGCGTTGGGAACCACCCGAATTGCATGGTACAAGAACCTTGGGCTAGGGAGCTTTGGTCCGCAACAAACGATAGACAACATTGCTAATTTCACCATGTATGATATCGATTTTGGTGATTTGGATGGCGATGGTGATTTAGATATTTCCGTAGCGGGAAGCTATGGCATGATGCGTTTTCTGAACCTCAATGGTCAGGGAACCTTTGGTACCAGACAACTTATTGAGACCAGTAACTATAAAGCCTACTCAACTAAAATAGCCGACTTTGATGGCGATGGCGATAAGGATTTGGTATACATTGGGGATATTGGTCAAACCTCTTCCAACTCTTATTTGGGTTGGTCTAAAAATTTGAATGGTTTAGGAAGCTTTGGTCCAATTCAAATCATAAGCACGCTTTTTTCTTATCCTAAAAGTGTCATTGTGGGCGATTTTGATAATGATGGTGATATAGATATAGCTTCTTCCTCTGCCGGCAATAACTATTTGATAGCGTTGTATGAGAATACAGACGGTCAAGGAGCTTTTGCCAACACACAACAGATTATTTCGCAAACAATCATCAGCCCGAACAACTTATATGCTGCTGATATTGATAACAATAACACCCTCGATATTGTCTCTATCTCTGAAGTGGATAAGATTTCATGGCATAAGAATTTAGGCGTACTGCCTGCGAATAGTATTAGTGGTTCCGTGCGTTTTGATTTGCTAAACGATGGTTGCGACGGAACCGATCCGTTATTGAGTGGCATTTTAGTAGTTGCTACAGACAACACAACGACCAACGCTACGTTTACGCAGGAAAACGGACAGTTTCAGATTTATACGACCGGAGTAGGGAGTGTAACCACAAGAGTTGCCTCTGAAGCTGATTATTACACCCCAAGTCCGGCCACTTTTGTGTCTAACTTCACTGGGTTGGGCAACAATGACGTAGTCAATTTTTGTGTAGAACCTATTGGTGATATCGATGATTTAGCGGTGAGTTTTTATCCTATCACCCGAACAAGACCGGGATTTGATACTAACTATCGTATAGTCTATAGAAATGCAGGTCTGACGCTCTTGAGTGGTTCTGTTGTTTTTGAGTTTGATGGTACGAAATTAAGCTTCCTCAATGCAAGCGAAACAGTATCTTCTCAAACCTCTAACAGTTTGACCTTTAATTTTACCGGTATTTATCCTTTTGAATACAGAATCATCGACTTGTATTTTAATGTCTTTGCGCCACCTACGACCAATATTGGTGATGTATTAACCATCACCGCAACCATAAACCCGATAACAGGAGACAATACTGAAAACGACAATGTATTTTCCGGTAAAATAACCGCAGAAGGTGCCTATGACCCTAATGATATTACTTGTGTTGAAGGTGACCAAGTGCTGATAGAAGATGCCGATGAATACTTGCACTACCTGATCCGTTTTCAAAACACCGGTACTGCCGAGGCAGTTAATGTTCGTGTAGACCATGTTTTGGATAGCAAACTAGATTGGACCACGATGCAATTGGAAAGCTTGAGCCATGACGGTAACGTTACCATTCGTAACGGTAGCGAGGTAAGTTTTGTGTTTAACAACATTAATTTACCCGACAGCACTAATGATGAACCCAACTCTCATGGCTTTGTCGCTTTTAAAATTAAACCAAAGAATAATGTAGTCTTGGGTGATGTTATCAACGCGACTGCGGGTATTTATTTTGATTTTAATCCTCCTATTATTACCAATACCGCCTCGACTGAATTTGTTCAAACGTTGTCTGTGGTAGATTTTGATGCTAATAAGGTGTCTGTTTATCCTAATCCAACGAATGGCGTTTTGAATATTGTTTCTGAGGTTTCTATTGCGACCATTGATCTTTATAATCACTTGGGGCAATTGGTGCTTTCGGTTAAAGACGCTACCAGAATTGATGTTTCTTCTTTGAATCAGGGTGTTTATCTAATGACTTTGAAGGATGTCTCAGGAGCAACGTTTACCAAAATGATTGTTAAGAAGTAGTAGCGATTAAGTTTTATTGTATTTTCAACTTGCATAAGCTTAATTGAGGACTGATTTTCTGCACATATTTATATTACCAACAAAGGGAAAGATAAGCCCATTATAAACCCTGAAAATATCTTTTTCGCACTTTTCAAAACCATCTGCGTGCCAAGAGAAACCTTATCTTAAGATGAAGGCATGGTTTTTATGTATACCGTTCAAAAAAATTGAAAGCGGTTGTTGGTGATGCGTTTTATGGTTATTGTTTTTTGAAAACAAATTCTATTCCTTGTAGATTCATGGTGAAGGAAGCGTTTGCTGGGTTGAATTTAAGTGAGGTGTTTGACACTTCAATGATGTATTCGTCTTTTCGGACAAACTTTAGGGGTTGTTTTTCTGATTTGGGCCCTGTTTTGTTTAAAAGTTCTGTGAATAAAGTATTGCCTTGTTTTGTGATTTCAACTTGCAGGGCATACATGGGGTCTGAGTTGTAAATACCGACGTATTTGTTCAGATTGTCATTGATGGCTTGTATTTCTGCTTGTAAAGTAGCTTTGTCTTGTGGGTATTGTTGGAGTTTTTGATTGATGGTGTAAACTTCGCGGTATCGGTCATCGAGCCCTTCGCTCTCCATGGCTTTTAGATAGGCACTCGCATTTTTACGTAGAGACGTGAGTAAGGTAAATTGATCTTGTTTTTCGTAAAGTTTTGAAGGCTCAAATAGTTTGTCTTGAGATACAATTCGAAGGTATAATGATTTAGCGGTAATTGAACCATATAGTTTATCAAACTCGTCGAGATGTTTAATAGTAGTTGTATAGTTTTGATTGTTAAAGGCTGTTTCAGCTTCTTCAAATTTAAGGTCGGCCATGGCGTTTTGCGCCAAAGTGATTTGGGCAGTAAGCAGGAGTAGTGTTATAAATAGTTTTTTCATGGTTGTTATTGTAAAATTCCGTTGATGTATTCTTCAAGTATACGACCTGAGTTTTTGTCTGTCCAACGGCCGGTATCAGGTTTGTCGTTATAATAAGTTCCTTCGTATTTGGTGTTGTTTTTGTTTTTTATGATGATAACTTGTCCGCTGGGTTTGCCGTCTTTGAATTGTCCTTCAATAGTTACTTTTTGGGAATCACTGTATTTTCCATACCCTTCGAGTTTATCATTTACCCAATTGCCTGTATAGTTTACTTTAGGGCCGGTTAGTACTCCATGACCTTCTTTTTTGCCCTTGCTGAAATTGCCTTGAAATTTATTTCCGTTTTGCCAGGTTACCGTGCAGTAACCTTCTTCTCTTCCGTTGGCAAAATAACCTTCCGTTCGGGAATACACAACTTTAGTGCCTAAAAAATAGCCGGTTAAAATACCTTTGCCCGATAAAAATCCGTTTTCGCATGAGCTTTCCCATGTGTAAATGACTTTTTTTTTATCGTCTTTAAAGTATTTACAGTTAGTAGTGTTTTTAACGTTTACAAAATCATCAATAGTACTGGCTTGCTCAAGTTGTATTAATGCTTCTTTATACTCTTTGAGGGTTTCAGGGTATGTAGTAAGATTTTCGTTAATGCTATATACTTCCCGAAATTTATCGTCGAGTTCTTCGCTTTCCATGGCTTTTATATAGGCAGTAGTATTTTTACGCAAGGCAGCCATTAAGGCAAACTGTTCTTCGCTTTCAAATAGGATGTCTTTATTGAGCAATTTATCTTGACAAACAATTCTAAGATAAAGTGATTTAGAGGCTAAAGTACCATAGGCTTTATCAAACTCATCAAGTTTGTCAAGAGTGACTGTGTAGTTTTGGTGGTTGAAGGCTGTTTCTGCTTCTTCAAATTTAAGATCGGCGATAGCGTTTTGAGCCATTGCACTTTGAATACTAAGAAAGAGGAAGGATAGAAATATTTTTTTCATGCGAGGTTATTGAAAAATGATGTTCTGTTATTGTTCTTGATAAGTACCATTGGTATAAATTCGGGTGACTTTACCGGAGTTTAAGTTGACGAGTTTGCCGTTATAAGGCTTTCCGTTTTGTAAAATTCCGCTGAACTCGGTGTTTGAGCTTTTGAAAAGGAATTTGCCTTCTCCGTTAGGGGCATTGTCTTTAAATAATCCGCTTGCTTTTACATTATAGTTTTCATAGACACCGTATCCTTCTAAAGAACCATTAACAAAATTTCCTTCGTACTTCGCTTGCCCTTGTTCGTAGTTATACCAAAATGCTGTACCGATGCCATTTTCTTTTCCTTCTTTCATTTTTCCAGTGTACTGATAAGACACTTCTTTGGTGCCTAAGTAGTAACCCGTTAGAATACCATCACCCGAAACAAAGCCGTTTTCGCAAACTCCTTTCCATTCATAAATCATTTTTCTATTGTTGTTTTTATAGTATTCGCAAGTTGCATTTTTAACTTTTGCGAAGTATTCTCCGGAGGCTATATTGAGATCTAGCAAGCCGACTTTATAGTCTGCTTCGGTTTTAGGAAGAAATTTTAATTCTTGGCTTATGTCATATACTTCGCGGTATCTGTCGTCTAAATCGGTCACCTGATTTACATAAGCAGCCGTGTATTTTTGGAGTGAGAAGAGTAATGCTGATTGCGCTTTGTCTTCCCAGAGTTTTTGGTCATTGAACAATTTGCGCAAAGAGATGATTCTGATGTATAATGATTTATCTGAAATGGTTCCGAGTAGTTTATCAAACTCGTCTACTTTGTTAAGGGCTAAGGAGTAGTTTTTGTTGTTGAAGGCTATTTCTGCTTCTTCGAATTTAAGATCGGCTAAGGCGCTTTCTTGTGCGAAAGTTAAGATGGATAGGAATAAAAATATTGTACTAGCTATATTTTTCATGATTTAATTTTAAAGGTATACCGAAATTTAATCTTTTTTAATTAGGCTCTCCATTAAAGAATTTGTCATTTCCATTTTTGTACCCATTTTATTTTCCCATTCTTTTGCGGTCTTTTTATTTTTTTCAACGCCAAAACCATTACGATACATTTCGGCAATTTTATATTTAGCACTTATTTTATCATATGAAAAAGCATTTTTATAATTCTCAAGGGCGTTTGTATAATCATGCTTATTAAAAAAATCATTCCCAAGTTCATAATAACAGGTTCCTATTCCTTTTTTAGCTCTTTCCTTATGTTCCGTTGAGTTGCTCTCAAGTGCTTTTTTAAACCAATTCAACGCTTCGTCATAATTTTTTTCAACACCTTCTCCATTTAAATACATTTCCCCAACATTATTTGATGCTCTCATGTCGCCAGCGTTTGCCGCTTTTGCATACCAACTTAATGCTACAGCATAATCTTTAGAAACGCCGCTACCACTATAGTAAAGTGCACCAATATTATTGTAAGGCGTTTTACCTTTATCTAGTGCTTTTTTATACCAATACATAGCTTTTTCAAAATCCTGAGTTACTCCTTGGCCTGAATGATATTGCATTGCAATCGCTTCCATTGCGTCAGCATTACCCTTATAGGTTGCCTTTAAATACCATTTATAAGCTTCTGGTTTATTAATTTCAGCACCTTCGCCATAATAGTACATTGCCCCTACGTAATAATTTGCTTCCGAATCGCCATTCTCAGCGGCTTTTAAAAACCATTCTAATGATTCTCTTTGGCTTTTAACTAGAATGCCATCAATTCCTCTATTTAAAATACGAGCTATAATCCTCATTGCAGGCGTGTATCCAGCATTGGCAGCTTTATAGTAGTACTCAATTGCTTCCTTTTCGTTTTTTTGAGTGTACTGAATTAAACCAATATGATGTTTTGCAGCAAGGTTTCCGTTTAGCTCTGCTTTTTTAAACCAGTTAATGGCTTCGTCATAGGCTTTCCTGTCATACGCGTTCACACCTTTTAAATATTCAGAAGCTTCTTTCCATTTTTTTACTTCTAAAGCTTTACTCACTCTTTCAGATATCGCATAAACCTCTCTATACCTATCGTCTAATTCGCCGTCCTGAAACGCTTTTAAATAAGCATTCGTATTTTTACTGAGATTTATAAGAATTGGAGATTTAATATCATAATAATCGTGTATGATGTCCTGCGAAACAATTCTCAAATACAAAGACTTTGAAGTAACCGAGCCAAAAACCTTATCAAACTCATCTAGTTTTTTAATTGTGGTTTCATAATCTTGTTTGTTGAAGGCTATTTCGACTTCTTCAAATTTAAGGTCTGCCAGAGCACCGCCTTGAGCGAAAGTTACTAGATTGCAACAAACTAAAAAAAATATAATTAATTGTTTCATGATTACTCTATTTTAATGGTTTTACCGTATTTGCTTTTTTTCTTTTCTTCTTCTGCTTTTTCGATGTTTCTTTTTGGTACTTCTGTTGGTTTAGAAGTGTTTATTTTTGCCGGAGCTAAATTTTGGTCGTTTATAATAATGGATTTTCCATATTTGGAGTCGGGTTTTTTATTGGTTTCCGAGTTTGCATTGTCTTTTTTAGTGCTTGGCTTTCCTTTGTAGCTAATATTGTAAATGGCTACACCATTATCTTGCAGCAAAGAAATAAAAGACTGACGGAGCTTCTCGGCTTCATCGGCGGTGTAATAATAACCATGTAGTGTTTCGGTGTATTTGGTTAGGAATTCAATTTCTTTTTTGACGGTTGAGGTATAAGCTCTGGTTCCATCATTAAAAGTGCCTATTTCGAATACGTTAGACACATAAACCGCGGCACCATATTCTTGGTTTAAATTAGCGTTATCAAAGGCATAGATAAAGTAAAAGAGCTTAGGAGCTTTTTCCCTGGAAGATAGTGGGATTTCTTTGGGTTGGTATTTATTGATAATGATACTTCGGTTGCTGATTTTTCTTAGCCTTTCCTCTCTTTCAATTCTTTCGTTTTCTGCTCTTATGCGTTTTTTTTCTTCTTCACGTTCTTCCCGTTCTTCTCGTTCTTGTCGAGATTTGACCCAGGCATCAGCTATTCCCATTATTCCGTCACCGGCTGTTTGTTCTGCTGTTTTATTGGCAGTAGAGGGAGACAGGCCTAAAATTCTGTTGCTTTCTTGTCTGTTTCGTTCTAATAAATCATTAAGGTCTGCTTGGGTTACTCCGTTGTTTGAGGTGTTTTGGGTAGATGTAGCAGTGTTGTTACTAGTATAATTATTTTGACTTGTATTGTTTGAAGTTCTGGAGGTGTTAGCATATTGTCTTTTTTGCCAGGCGGCCAGTTCTTGTACTGATGCATTGGCTCCGGGTCTTGGGTCGCTGTTGGCTGTGGTGGTGGTGTTAGTGTTTTGATGATTGTTAGTGGTGCTTTCTTGCGCTGCTTGTGTATTGATGGGTTTTGCGGAGAAATTAATATTTCTAGCATTTTCTAAGGAGAAATAAGTAGTAGTGGCCGGATCAGCTTCGCCAATATGGGCATAAGCATAATTACTTTTGTTAGGTGCTACTTCGCCGGATGTTTGGAGTGTTTTCGTTATCTCACCTTTGTTTCCTCTTAAGGTTACCTCAGTAGAAAAGGTTATGTTATAAGTAATATTGTGATTGTTATACACTCTTACTTCTAGATAAGAACCAACTTTTTTAGCTTCCATGGTTATAGCAGCATGGTCCGTATCAATGCTTAAAGTTTCTTTTTCTGTCTTGGTTTGCGCAAAAATGAAGTTACCGGATAATAAGATTCCAATAAACAAAAGTGACAGTTTTAATAGATTTCTTGATTTCATTATTTTATGACTGTATTTGAGTTGATTGTGTACTTGAATTCTGCTTTTTTTTAAAAATTATCTATTTTTCAAATATATAAAAAGAGAGTTATTTCATCAAAAAATTAACTTAAAATGAATGTTGTTAGGAGAGTTGTGGGAAGGAGATTGGAAGTGATGGGAAAGAGGCTCACTTTGGTGTTAGAGGATTTTGAGTGAAAAAGCTTGTTGAAATTACAAAAATACTTTTCGGGTGAAGATTAAAACCTTTCCGGGGATGAAGTAGTAGGATGTTATTCAATTCTAGAGATAGTTAAACTTCTAGGTAGTAGTTTTTTTGGTTTAGGAAGACAGAATGGGTTATTACTTGAAACTGTGGTTAGCGGTAGTTTTCTATTTTGCATTCATTTGGCCTAAGAAGAATTTAATAACTTCCAGATTCATATTTGAGGTAGTCCAGTGTCCCACATTTTCATATGTTTTAAAGGTGACATTGATGTTAGACTTCAAATAGAAATCTTGACAGGCTACATATCTTTTTTGTACGGTTGCCCCGATGTTGTCATTGATTATTTTTCGTTCTTTTTTGCTGTATGCATCATCAAATTGCACCGCATCGTTATCATCTAATGCACCCATGTAGATCATTTGAGGAATTGATTGGTAGGTTTTAAAGTCAAATTTTTGCTGGACTATTTTTTCATAATCATTCGTTCCCAGCGGATAGTTGAGTTTATTGCCGTTGATTTCATTTTGCGGAAGCATTAGTTCTCCGTTAAACCCACCGATGGCTAATGCTTGTATTTTGTTAGGATGTAAAAATGAAAAACGATTGGTAAAAGTCGCAGAAGCTGAAAAACCGCTCATAAAAAATTTATCTTCTACTTCAATTTGCAATGCCTTTAAAACTTTTTTGGAATCATTTATCATTTCCAACAACTGCAAGTCGAGTCGTTTCAAATTGGTTGATTGTTCTAGTATAACATCTCTGTCTAAGGCGTGGGTATAAGTCAATGGTTTTGATGCCGGTCTTGGAAAAATGGGGACGAGTAAAGGTATTCTTAACTCAGTAGAGATATTATTCCCTACGGAACTTACAGAGGCTAAGTCGATAGCATGTTTTTTATGAATTTCAATGCTGTCTGTTAATTTACCCGTGTTGTTAGGTTCTACAAGTAGGAATGTCTTTTTGTTCAGTTTAGTTCCTTTCGGAATAAATAGAATATAATCGTTGTAAAATCCTTTATCGGGCTGTTTTTCAATAATAATTATACTGTCTTTCTTGATGTAGTCTGTCTGAGAATTTTGTGCAAACAAAATAGTGCCGAAAAGCGAAAAAAACAACGCTATGATTATATGTCGCATTTTAAGTGTCATTTTTGTTGTGAGTTAAGTTTGGGTTTAAGGTTGTTGATGGATGAAAGGTTGGAACAGTTGCTTGCGAACGGCTGTTAGGTGTAGTTTTATTATCAGTATCAATTGTTCTTTTTACTGTTCTGAAATTTCTTTTAATTTTTCCAATGCTTTTGGATAAGTGTTATTGAAATACTCCAAATATTCATCAATAGTATCCATCTCCACAGCTACTGTTGTAATGCCATTATTTTCCTGAAAGCTATAATTTTCGTGTCCACCTGCCCATTTTTCTACTTGTTCGCCTATGGTTACTTCGGTATCTCCGTCCAAAAATCCGTAATGCCGAATGGAAATAAAATGGGCAGGCTTGTGTTCTACAATTTCAGAAACCATTCCTCCTTTTTTACCATTTTCATCTGTCCCCACAAAAAGGATTTTGCTTCCTTTGTTCCAGCTACCCTCGTAACTGGAAGTAGGGTTAAAAGTTGCTGTCCAATATTCGTAAGTGGCTTTGTTCTTTAAGCCCAGCATCGTTTCATATACTTTTTGAGCTGATGCGTTTATTTCTTTTTTAAATTGTAATTTTTGCATGGCTTCCTTTATTTTTAAAAAGTTTAAATCAGTTCGATATTTCCATATTTATTAACTTATGTTGTTTTTCGCAGCTGTCAAATGTCTGCAAGGTCGTTCTGTAAAGTAGTATCTAAAGCTTTCAGATATATCTGCCTTTTCATTATCAATAAGCAGGCAAGAAGCTTACTTTCTCCCATATCAAATATATAAAAAAGAGTATAAAATAACTACAAAACCCAACCTACAAGCAAACCAAAAGAAAAAAAGCCCCTTAAAAAAGAGGCTTTGCATTATCGCATATAATAATATTCTTGATATTCTAAACTGGTTTCCCGGCTAATCTTTCGTTGGTCTCGTGCTAGTTCGCGCATGGCTTCAACGCCTTTCTTAGCGCATCGCTTTACTTTCGTTAGGCGAGAGGTGAAGTCTTGGAGTCGTTGCGCATCTTCCGGGCTTAACTTGGTTTGCAGTTCTTCTACAAAATAAGAGAACTCACTTACTACTTCTTGATTTTCGTCATACTCAGTAGTTAGGTCTTCTAACAGGTCCTCAATTTCTTTGCTGATCTCTTTGTGGTGGCTTTCGCTTTTTTGGTGAAGTTCCTCAATGAGTTTCTTTTCTCGGTTGTTAAATAGTCCCATGATAATTTGGTTTTGTTGGTTGTTTTTGACAGTATTAAACCAAATTTAGCAAATTGTTTTCAGAAACAATACAAATTGTTAATAACTAAGTGATTAGCTTAATAAGTAGGGCGGTAGTAGTCTCAAATAAGTCATTATAAGTAAAATCTATGCTGGCTATTTAAAAAATTGTTTTTCAGAGTTATATGGTAATTTATCTAAAGTATATTTCGAATGAAATTTTCAATATTGTTAATTCCGTTTTCCGAGATATATTGTATAAAACTGCTTCCGATAATGGTGCCTTTTTGATGTTTGATAGCTTGTTTAAACGTCCTTTTGTTGCTAATTCCGAATCCGATAATTTGAGGATTTTTTAACTTCATAGCCGCAATTCTCTCAAAATACGCCAGCTGATTTTCGTCAAAACTATCTCTACTTCCCGTTACACTCGCACTGCTGACCAAGTAGATAAAAGAATTCGAATTGGCATCGATCAATCGAATTCTTTCCTCAGAAGTTTGTGGTGTAATCAGGAAAATCATTGCAATGCCGAAGTTATCAAACAGTTCTTTGTATTCTGAAAGGTAGATTTCAAGCGGTAAATCAGGGATGATTAAGCCATCGATACCGGTTTCTTGACAGTTTTTCAAGAAATGTTCTACGCCAAATTGTAGCATGGGATTAAAATAACCCATAATGATCAGCGGGATATCAATCGTGCTTCGGATGTCTTTTAATTGCTCAAAAAGAATAGTTGTTGTCATGCCATTTTTTAATGCTTGCGTAGAGCTTGCTTGTATGGTAGGACCATCGGCTAAAGGATCGCTGAAAGGCAGTCCGATTTCTATCATGTCAACGTTGTTTTTAGCTAATTTCTCTATTAAACTTTTAGTATCGTTTAACATAGGAAATCCTGCTGTAAAATAGATAGATAGTATTTTTTTTTCGTTTGATAATTTATGTTGGATACGATTCATTTCTACAATTTAAAATAGTTAATATAAGTATTCAAGTCTTTGTCGCCACGACCGGATAAATTGATAACCACCACATCATTTGGTAGGAATTTTTTGTGCTTCAAAACGGCAAAAGCATGAGCGCTTTCTATCGCCGGAATGATGCCTTCGGTTTGGGCTAATTCGATTCCGGCTTGCATCGCATCATCATCTTTAATAGCGATGAATTCGGCTCTTTGGGTTTGGTGTAAATTAGCGTGCATCGGGCCAACGCCGGGATAATCCAATCCCGCTGAAATAGAGTAGGGTTCGGTGATTTGGCCATCATTCGTTTGCATCAACAAAGTCTTGCTTCCGTGAATAATGCCTATTTTGCCCGAGACTGAAGTCGCGGCACTTTCGCCGGAATCAACACCTTTTCCGGCAGCTTCCACGGCAATCAACTTTACGCTTTTTTCATCTAAAAAGTGATAGAAAGCCCCGGCAGCATTGCTTCCGCCTCCAACACAGGCGATGATGTAATCAGGGTTTTTACGGTTTTCTTTTTCGAGTAACTGACTTTTGATCTCTTCTGAAATCACGCTTTGGAACCGCGCGACCATGTCGGGATAAGGATGTGGGCCAACTACAGAACCGATGATATAAAACGTATCTTCGGGATTGCTAATCCAATCGCGAATGGCTTCATTGGTAGCATCTTTCAAGGTTTTAGACCCGGAACTCGCCGGACGAACTTCGGCACCGAGCATTTTCATGCGCGCTACATTAGGTGCTTGGCGTTCGATATCGACTTCTCCCATATACACAATACATTGCAAACCCATTAACGCACAAACCGTTGCAGTGGCAACGCCGTGTTGGCCCGCGCCGGTTTCGGCTATAATTCGGGTTTTGCCCAATCGCTTGGCTAAAATGATTTGTCCTATCGTGTTGTTGATTTTGTGTGCGCCGGTGTGACACAAGTCTTCGCGTTTAAGGTAGATTTTAGCGCCGAATTGTCCCGAAAGTCGCTCAGCATAGTATAACGGAGTAGGGCGACCGACATAATCCTTTAGAAGTGCTTTAAATTCGTCTTGAAAAGAAGGTTCGGATGAGATTTTTAAATACTGCCGGCGCAATTTTTCCACATTTGGGTAGAGCATTTCGGGGATAAAAGCACCGCCAAATTCGCCGTAGAAGCCTTTTTCGTTGACACTGTATCTTGATTTCATGGTTGTTGTTTTAAATTTTGAATGAATGTTTTTAGAGCTATCGATTCTTTTAATCCGGGTTCAATCTCGAATCGACTGTTGAGGTCGATGGCTAGGCATTTCTTAGCATAGTCTTTTTGGAAGAATGTTTTTAAATCGCTTAGGCTTTCTTGACCAATGCCGCCACTGAGAAAGTAAGGCTTGTTTAAATAATACCTTTCCAAAATACGCCAATCGAATGCGGTTCCGTTGCCTCCGTATAACTTGCCTTTGGTGTCGAATAAAAAGTAGTTGCAGTAATTGTAATAAATGCTTAAACTATTAAAATTAAATTGGTTATCTATATTAAACGATTTTATTACTTTAAGTTTTCTTTGTTGTAATAGATGGCAAAGTTCCGGACTTTCTTCACCGTGTAATTGTACTAAATCCAAATTGTTTTGGTGGACTTTTTCCATAATATATTCCAAAGTAGCATTGACGAAAACGCCTACTTTTTGGATCGAGTTATTCAATTCAGGGATTTCATTTTCAAAGTTTCTCGGCGATTTGTCGTAGAAAATAAAGCCTAAATAATCAGGTTGTACTGCTGCTATTTCCATAATGTTTTCAGGAAACTTCATGCCGCATATTTTGATTTTTGTTTCCATTACGCTTTCAATTGATTGATGAATTGTTCCAAAGCCGCACCGGGATCATCCGTTTTCATAAAGTTTTCTCCGATTAGAAAGCCTTGAAATCCGTAGCTTTTTAGCAATCGTATGTCATCAGTTGTTGTCAAACCACTTTCAGAAATCTTAACAAAGTCATTCGGGATTTGGGTAACCAAATCAATGCTGGTCTGCAAACTCACTTCGAATGTCTTGAGATTTCTATTATTCACGCCAATGATATCAAGACTCGGCATAATGCTTTTCTCCAATTCTTCGACATTGTGTACTTCTAATAATACTTCCAAAGCAATAGAATGGGCAAACTCTGATAATGATTTGATTTCGGCTTTGGTCAAAACCGCGGCAATCAGCAAAATAGCATCGGCACCATTGGCTTTGGCTTCTAAAATTTGGTACTCATCGATGATGAATTCTTTGCGTAATAATGGTGTGTTTACGGAAGCTTTCGCCAAGACCAAATCCTCTAATGAACCACCAAAATACTGGCTGTCTGTCAAAACCGAAATCCCACTTGCGCCGGCGTTTTCATAGCCTTTTACCACTTCTTCCACAGACAAATTGTGATTGATTGTCGCTTTCGAAGGTGAACGGCGTTTGTGTTCGGCGATAATTCCAAAAGGTAAGTTAATGATTGATTTGCTTAACGAATTGGTTTTGGTGTTGAATAAATCGCTGTTTTCCAATTGGTTAATGGAGACGCCGCTTTTCTTTAAAGCTACTTCTCTTTTTTTGCTTGTTATGATTTGTTCTAGTAGGTTCATGATGCTTGACTGATTTGTTTGAGTTTTTGCAATTTCTCTAAGGCTTTTCCGGACTGTAAACTTTCTTTAGCTTTTGCGAAAGCGTTTAAAAGACTGGTGTTTTCAACCGTTGCTATCGCCAGAGCGGCATTAGCACAAACCACATTTTGCTGTGCTTCGGTACCATTTCCGGAGATGATATTCATAAAAATATGGGCCGATTCTTCAATGGTGGTACCACCTTTGATGTCTTCGAAAGCCAATTTGGATAGATTAAAATCATCTGCCTTGACAATACTTTCAGAAGATTTGGTAATGATTTTGGCATCTGCGGTGAGTGAAATCTCATCATAGCCGTCTAAAGCATGCAGAATTGAATAGTTAACCGCAGTGTTTTGGTACAAATAAGCATACATGCGTGCGAGTTCCAAACTAAAAACGCCCACCAATTGGTTTTTGGGAAATGATGGATTCACCATGGGTCCGAGCATGTTAAAGAAGGTTTTGACGCCTAATTCTTTTCGAATCGGCCCAACGTTTTTCATCGCCGGATGGAATAACGGTGCGTGTAGGATGGCGATATTGGCCTCTTCTAAGCATTTAGTTAAAAAGCTGCTCTCGTTACTGAACTTTACACCCAAAGTTTCCATCACATTGCTCGAACCGGAAATAGACGAAACGCCGTAGTTACCGTGTTTGGCGACCTGAATTCCGGCACCGGCTGTGACAAATGACGCTAAAGTTGAGATGTTGAAGGTATCTTTTCCATCGCCGCCGGTTCCGCATAAATCGATGGTATTGTAGGCGGAAAAGTCAATGGCGATGCAAAGCTCTAAAAGCGCTTCACGAAAGCCGGAAAGCTCTTCGATGGTGATGTTTCGCATCATGTAAACCGTTAGGAATGACGCAATTTGACTCGGATTGTATTGCCCTGAAGAGATGTTAACCAAAACGGTTTTGGCTTCTGCTGCAGTTAGGGTTTCGTGATTGATTAATCGGTTTAAGATGGTTTTCATGATACTTAGTTTTAGTGAACTGCCGACAATCGACAGCGTAAAAGTTTACCGTCGACGTTGAGCAGACAGCAAACTAAGCGATAAGCCAGTTTTTTAAAATGGTTTTTCCGTGAGGCGTGAGCACGCTTTCAGGGTGGAATTGCACGCCTTTTACGTCAAAGGTTTTATGGCGCAAAGACATAATTTCGCCATTATCATCTGTAGAAGTGATTTCTAAAACCTCCGGAAAATCATTGGTATTGACTACCCAAGAATGATAGCGCCCGACTTCAAATTCGGCAGGTAAATCATTAAATAGTGATTCGTCAGTAACCGTTTGGTTTACTTTGGTCGCTACGCCGTGATAGACCTTGTCTAGATTCGTCAGGCTTCCGCCAAAAACTTCTCCGATGGCTTGTTGGCCTAAACAAACGCCTAAAATGCTTTTGGTTGCGGCATATTTGGCGATAATCAATTTCAATAATCCGGCTTCGTCGGGAATTCCGGGACCAGGTGACAGCAGAATTTTATCGAATAATTCGAGTTCTTCCAGTTCTAACTCGTCGTTGCGGAAAACAGTTACTTTTCCGTCCAAATCTTCGAGATAATGAACCAAATTGTAGGTAAAACTGTCGTAGTTGTCGATAACGGCTATTTTCATGTTGTAAAGTTAAATGGTTTCTGCTAATTCCAGCGCTTTGTTTAGTGCGCCCAATTTATTATAAACTTCCTGCATTTCGTTTTCTTCGGTTGAACTTTCTACGATTCCGGCACCGGCTTGGTAATGCAGTTGGTGGTTTTTACTCAAAAAAGTCCGAATCATGATTGCGTGATTGAAGTTGCCTTCAAAGTCCATAAAACCTATCGCGCCGCCGTAAAAAGTTCGGTTGGTATTCTCAATACTTTCGATCAATTGCATCGCTTTGTGTTTTGGAGCACCGCTTAAAGTACCAGCCGGAAAGGTATTGGCCACCAGTTTTATAGAACTTCCGGTTAATTTTCCGGTGACTTTAGAAACGAGGTGAATGACGTGTGAAAAGAATTGCACTTCTTTGTATTTCTCAACTTTGACTTCGGTACAATTTCGGCTTAAATCATTTCGGGCTAAATCGACTAACATGACATGTTCGCTGTTTTCTTTGGCGTCTTCGGATAGTTTTTTGGCCAAATTAGCGTCTTGCTCGTCATTGCCGGTTCGCTTGAAAGTTCCGGCAATCGGATGAATTTCGGCGTGGTTGTTTTTGATAACGAGTTGCGCTTCGGGCGAAGACCCAAAAATCTTGAAGTTTCCATAGTCAAAAAAGAACAAATAGGGCGAGGGATTGATATTGCGAAGTGCTCTGTAAACATTGAATTCGTCGCCTTTAAACGCTTGCGAAAATCGTCTTGATAAAACCAATTGGAACACATTGCCGCGATGACAGTGTTTTTTGGCTAAAGCCACATTGGTTTTGAATTCTACATCGGTTAAATTAGAAATAGCTTCGCCTTCTTTAGTAAAAGAGTAACTCGCGAAGGTTTTGGTTTGCAGTAATTGTTCGATTTCCTTGATGTTATTGGTGTTGTCAATGCTATGGCAAAAGATATACGCTTCGTTTTTGAAATGGTTGATGGCAATAATGTTTTGGTAAACGGCGTAAAACAATTCGGGAATGGATAAGTCATGGGCTTTTTTGGTAATCTCAATTTTCTCGAAATACTGTACTGCATCGTAACTGATATAACCAAACAAACCGTTGTTGATGAACTTAAAGTTGTTCTTTTCGGGTTGAAATTGAGAAGCAAAATCTTCAATCACTTTTGGAAGATTAGTATCAATAGAAATAGCTGTTTCTTCTGAAATTCCGTCGGGAAAGGTTTTTGTCATACTATTATTTTCCAGTTTGATGGAAGCGATTGGATTGCAACAGATGTATGAAAAACTGTTGTCGGCTGTGTGATAATCACTACTTTCTAGCAAAATGCTGTTTGGGAATTTGTCTCTGATTTTCAAATAAATACTCACCGGAGTAATCGTATCGGCAAGGATTTGTTTGAAGTTGGTATGGAGTTGATAAATTTTCATAGTTCAATTTTTAGCATAAAAAAAAGGCTTGTCGTGAATGACAAGCCTTTTCGGATATTTAGATTTTAAAATATACTCATAGTAGACTATTTCACGACGTTCGACGTAAACTATTCCACCACCAAGTATTGTTTAAAATGTTGTTCATTTTCATTTTTTGTATGAAACAAATGTAGGTAAGTGTTTTTAGATTTCAAACATAAAAATAAAAAAACCTCGAAAATTTTTCCGAGGTTTTGATTTCATAGCAATGATTCCCAGTTTAGAATTGTAAGCTGATCGCCAATTCGAAATCGTCATAAATAGCTTTGTCACCTACGTCAAAGAAACTTTTTGAACCATATTTGATGTCATATTTAGTTCTGTCAATAGTTAACTTGGTTGAAGCTGTGTTTCCTTTTACAGTCAAATCAAATGTTACAGGGTTTGTAATGCCTTTGATCGTTAAATCAGCCGTAACGGTGTACAAACCGTTTCCTTTGTCAGCGATTGTAGTAAATTTTAAAGTAGCTGTTTTGAATTTTTCAGTACCAAAAAAATCATCTGCTTTTAAGTGACCGTCTAATTTTTGTTTCCATTCTCCGCTTAAATCGGTTGTATTTATAGAAGTCATATCAACAGTGAAGTTTCCACCGGTTACTTTTTTGCCTTTGAAAATCAACATGCCTTCTTGAAAGTTGATAGTTCCGCTGTGTTCACCGGTTACTTTTTTACCAACCCAGTTGATAGTACTTTTAGAAGCATCAATCTTCTTGTTTTGTGCTGTAGCTGCTGTCGTCCCGAAAGCTACTAATAAGGCAATCGCAATTGTTTTTAAGTTTTTCATTTGTAAATTAATTTTAGTTATAGATTATAAATTGATAAATAATTCTTCGTTTGATTTACGCACTTTGGCGTAGTTTTGAGTGTCATCTTCAGAATGACGGTAGCCGATGGTTGCTACTAATGATGCGTTTAGACCTAATTTTTCGAGTCCTAAAATTTCATTGAACTTTTCCGGTTCAAAACCTTCCATTGGGGTAACATCAATCCCTAATTCTGCTGCCGCATTCAATAAATTAGTTAAGGCGATGTAAGTTTGCTTAGCCGTCCAAACATTTCTGTTTTCTATCGGAAGTGTAGTGATTTTTGATTTCATGAAATCACCGTAACCTTTTAAGGAGGCTGATGGTAGACCTCGGGTAACGGCTATATTATTGATGTGAGCGTCAATTTGAGCATCACCAAAATCAGTAATGTTAGCAAACACTAACAGGTGAGAAGCTTCTACAATTTGAGATTGTCCCCAAGCTACGGGTTGTAATTTTGCTCTTACTTCAGGGTTTTCCACAAAAATTATTTTGTACGGTTGCAATCCATAAGAAGAAGCGCTCAAGCGAACTGCTTCTTTTAGAATTTCTAAATCTTCATTTGATACTTTTTTGGTAGCATCAAATTTTTTGGTGGCGTAACGCCAATTAGCGTTTTTTATAAAGTTATTCATAGCTGTTATTTGATTTTTCTGTATTTTTCTAATAAAGTATTCAGTTGTTCAAGTTCTTCTTGGGTTAAATTGGCGGCAAATAGTTGTTCGTGTTCTTTTACTTTTGGATCTAATTCGGTTAAAACGGTTAAACCTTTTTGGGTAATTGAAACTTCAATTTTTCTTCGATTATCCGGGCAAACTTCACGAGTGACAAAATCTTTTAGTAATAATTTGTCAATCAATCGAGTAGTGTTGCTGTTTTTTGCAATCATGCGTTCTTGAATGACACACATGTTGGCCGGATTTCCTTTTTGACCGCGTAAAATTCTCAAAACATTATATTGTTCGCCAGATAAATCATAAGGTTTTAAAATCTCGTTGAATTTATCGCTGATCACATTTTGAGTGTACATGATATTTAGAATGACTTTTTTGGCATCATCTAAGGCAACGGTCGATTTTATAACTTCCTCAATTCTCATAATTACAATTGTAATATTTGTAGGTACAAATGTAAAGTATTTTATATTTGTATATACAAGTGTTTCGTTATTTTTTTGTTAAAATTTAAAGTAAGGGAGTAGATTAGGGTTTTTACATTGAATTTTAAGTCATTAAATAAAGTATATTTGTTAATCAAAAAAGAATCACATGAATTTATCACAACAAGACTGGAAAGCACAATTAGACAGAGATCAGAATGCCGTAATTTTAGACGTAAGAACACCTGATGAATGCAGCGAAGGGTTTATTCCCAAAGCGATTAATATAGATATTTATAAAGGTCAAGGATTTATTTATGCTGTAGATGAATTAGATAAATCTAAAAATTACTATGTGTATTGCAAAGCCGGAGCCAGAAGTGCTCAAGCTTGTCAGATTATGAACCAAATGGGTTTTGAAAACACTTTTAACCTCGATGGCGGTTTTATGAATTGGAAAGGCGATGTGGCTTTTTCTACAGAAGGTTAATCATGAATATTCCAGCGTCAAATAAACCTCGTGTCGTCATTATTGGTGGCGGTTTTGCCGGTATTGCATTGGCTAAAAAGCTCAGAAATAAAAATGTCCAAGTCGTTTTGTTGGACAAACACAATTACCATACATTCCAACCTTTACTGTACCAAGTGGCGACAGGTGGTTTAGAAGCAGGTTCTATTGCTTATCCGATTCGGAAAGTGATTCAGGAATATGATGATTTTTACTTTCGACTAACTTCTGTCAAAGAAATTGATTCCAAAGAACAAAAAGTAATTTCCGAAATAGGCGATTTACATTATGATTACTTGGTAATTGCCACCGGTTCTAAAACCAATTATTTTGGCAACAAAGAAATCGAACGCAATTCGATGTCGATGAAAACCATTCCGCAATCCTTGAACATTCGCAGTTTAATTTTAGAGAATTTTGAACAAGCGGTTTTATTGAAAGACGAAACGGAAAAAAACTTATTAATCAATTTTGTTTTAGTCGGAGCCGGACCAACAGGTGTAGAACTTGCCGGAGCTTTAGCAGAGATGAAAAAAGCCATACTCCAAAAAGATTATCCCGATTTGGACATTTCCAAAATGGAAATCAACTTAATTCAAAGTGACGACCGAGTGCTGAACACGATGAGTGAAAAATCCTCTGTTGAAGCGGAAAAATTCCTTACAGCATTAGGCGTTAAAGTTTGGAAAAACATTCGTGTCACCAATTATGACGGAAGAACAGTTTCTACCAACACCGATTTAGCTTTTGAAACGGCAACAGTGATTTGGACAGCCGGAGTGCAAGGTGCTGCCATTCGTGGTTTGGATGCCAAATCTTTAGTGGAAAGAGTAGAACGCATTCGGGTAAACGAATTCAATCAAGTAAAAGGTTATGACAATATTTTTGCCATAGGCGATATCGCTTCTATGGAAACCAAGGAATATCCTCAAGGCCATCCAATGATGGCACAACCGGCAATGCAGCAAGGAAAATTGTTGGGCGATAATTTGGTGCAATTAATCAGTGGCAGAATCATGAAGCCTTTTGAATACAACGATAAAGGTTCGATGGCGACGATTGGAAGAAATTTAGCCGTAGTTGATTTGCCTAACTATCATTTTAGTGGTGTGTTTGCTTGGTTTGTTTGGATGTTTGTGCATTTATTCTCTTTAATCGGATTCAAAAACAAAGCGGTGGTTTTCACCAATTGGGTTTACAATTACATTCGTTTTGATCGTGAAGGCCGATTGATTGTTCGCCCGTATAAGAAAAGAAGTTTTACTACGTTTACCAGTGATGAAATATAGCCGATGAAAAAAGTTGCCTTTTTATTGTTGATTTGCCTCGCTAGTTCGCTCACGCTCGTGTCTTGTAAGTCAACTTATCTCGATGCCAAAAAGTCACCTATTTTATTAGATATTACCAAAGAAACCAACGACAATGCTTTTGTCAACTTAAAGAATTACAGCAACGATTTTGTTTTTGATATGAAATATGCGACTTCGGACAATTTTCTAAAAGAAAAGGTTTATCCGTGTGGCGAATGTTTTTTGCGTGTAAAAACCGTTAAATCTTTATTGGAAGCCAACAAAGCTTTTTTAGCCAAAGGTTTTAAAATAAAATTATACGATTGTTATCGTCCGATTGCGATTCAAAAAAAGATGTGGCAAATTGTTCCCAATCCGACCTATGTAGCCAATCCTAAAAAGGGTTCAATTCACAACAAAGGCGGTGCGGTTGATATCACTTTAGTCGATTCACTTGGAATTGAATTGAATATGGGAACATCATTTGATTTCTTTGGCGAAGAAGCAAGTCACAATTATGGTAAGCTTTCCGAAGAAATTTTGGCCAATCGTAAGTTTTTAAAGGAAATCATGCTCCAACACAACTTCAAATCTTTCGATTCAGAATGGTGGCATTACAATTTGAATAACAGTTCGGCCGATAAAGTGTCTAACCAAAAATGGCGCTGCGAAGACTAATTGTCAACACACTTTAAGAAGTTCATGAAGTAACCTTCCGGTTCATAAACTTTTTTGTCCAATTCGGAAACAAAAGCAGTTCGGTAGGGATAATCTATGGTTTCTCCGGCATATTTTATTCTCATAAAAGTAACCGGTGATGTCTTTAACTCTTCAAAATTTTCTTTAGAAAATACAAAATTACCGGTAGTAATTCGGTTGTTGCTATTGTTTTCATCGCGCAACAAATTACCACAAGTATCTTTTCCGGCATACAATAACGTCACGATTTTACCATTGTTGAGCTGTAAGTAGATTTTGGAACCAGCGTCAAAACAAATGGCTTTGATAAAGTCTTGACTGCGTTGTAAAATTTGTATTTCAAGCCCAAGAATCCCATTGTCATTGGATAAAGAAAAGAAAATATCAGTCGAGTTACCAGCAAAACTTCTTTCAAAAATAATGTATTGTTTGGTTGATTTATAGGTGCCTAAACTATCTTTAATATCATTGTCAATTTCACAAGGTTTTTGGGCAAATGCCGTAATATTTAAAAGTAAAAATAAAGCTAAAATCAGATTGTTCATGGGTTTATGATAATTTGCTGCAAAGTAAAACTATTTTATTATTATTCACATCAGTTGTGAAAAAACAATACAAATTTCCACCATCTTTGATTTTCCATTTTTTGCGAATGTTTTCGACCGAATCGGGAAAGTTTCTCGTGGTGATATTGGCTTTTTGATTTTCCAGGAATGGTTTCATTTCGTTTTTATTGTAACCAATGACTTGCTGAATTTCAAAACGGCGACCGGGAAAATCAATTAAGGCTTCCGAAGTATACAAGTGCGAATGTTGGTGCAACTTGTCAAGTTTAAACTGACTCGAAACCATGTCAAATCCGCCAGATTTCATGATGGCCGCATTGGGTTCGTATAAAAATTTTTGGGGTAAACCAAAATGGGCTTGGTTTTCTGCATCGAGCTCAAATCTTAACTCTTGAGTTTCATTTTTCAGAAGATTAGCCGTAACCATTTTGATGGTTTTGGTATAATCTTTCTCCAAAACCCAAAGCAATTCTTTGACTTCATTTTCCAAAGCAACGATATGAATCGCTTTTACATTTTTTAATTCCGACAATCCGGCGGTTATATCCAATAAAGGCGCCGTTTTAATCATGATATTGGATGCAAAACCAAAATAAAAATCGAGATTTTCTGGCACATTCGGAAGACAATCTGTAAGCATAAACACTTTTCCTTTGGCTTCATTTCTTCGTGAAGGATCGATGTAAATCCAATCCGGTTTTTCGTTCCTGCTTTTTAGAATTTCATAACTATCGCCTGAAAAGCATTCAATATTGGACGCTTTCAGTTGTTCAAAATTGTGTTTTACAATGTCAGACAAGGCTTCGTTGATTTCACAATGAACAACTTGTTTCACTTTTTGGGCAAAATAAAAATCATCTACGCCAAAACCGCCGCTTAAATCGATTAGACTTTTTCCGGAAACCAATTGTGATTTGTATTCAGCTGTTCTTTCGGAAGAAGTTTGTTCTACAGAAATCTTAGAAGGATAAAGGATATTTGCAGTGTTGAACCAAGTTGGTAATTTGGTTTTTGCCTTTTGTTTGGCCGCAATTTGATTTAAAATGGAAGTCCAATCTGTATTAGGAAATTTATTCTTTTGAAGCGCTAATTGATTGATATCGGCGTCAATATTGTTATGGATAAAACTTTGAATTTCTTCAGTCAATATGGATTGATCCATACTAAATGTTTTTGGTTAACAATTTGATGATTTTGTTTTCGGGGAAAAATTCTTTGCCAAAAACCTTTAGTATAGTGTAAAAAGGTATGGCAACAATCATCCCAACTATTCCAAAAAGGAAGCCTGTAATCAATACGACGAGAAAAATTTCCAAAGGATGTGAACTGACACTTTGAGAGAAAATCATCGGGGAAGAAACATTGTTGTCGATTAATTGGACTATCCAAAAACCAATCATTACATAAAGCGTCAAAGGCAGAATTTGACTTTGAAAATCACCGCCTAAGTTGCCCAACATGGTTAAAATGGCGGCAACAACTGAAGCAATCAGCGGTCCGATGTAAGGAACAATATTCAGAATAGCGCATAAAAAAGCGATAAGCAAGGCATTATCTACTCCAAAAATCAGCAATACAATTAAGTATAAAATGAATACGATTAACAATTGTAACAGCAGTCCAATGAAATAGCGCGATAACAAATGATTGATTTTGTGTAATGAATTTAAGATTTTGTCTTCTTGCGCATCCGGCATTAAATCTTTGGCACTCATGATGAATACCAAACGGTCTTTAAGAAAGAAAAAAGTAATGAATAGGACCGAGGCCAATCCGATTCCGAAATTGCTAATGGTGGTGATGATGCTGTTGAATAAATTAGGAATGAAATTGAAATTCAACTTAGAACTGATGTTCGCTTCTTTAAAAAGGCGAGAGGAATCAATACCATGGCTGTCAAGAAAAATGGCTATTTTATTGATTAATTCAAGAGTGCTTTTTTCAATCGCGGCAGTATTTAAAAGCGATAAATTTTCACCTTGTGCTAAAATTAGTGGAATAAACATTGAGATTAAGCCAAAAATAAGCAGGACGAAAATGGTTAAGGTAGCAATCGTAGCAAAGATGTGGTTGAATTTTAGTCTTCTTTTGAAAAAGTCGAGTATCGGATTTCCAATTAGGGTTAAAATAAAAGCAACGACTAAATAAATAATTACGGACTGAATTTGGTATAAAAAATACAGTGCCAAAGCGGCTAAAACTATAATTCCAACAGCTTTTATAATTCCAATGGCAATAGTTTTTGAAGTCATCATGGTTTAATGATTAAAAATGTAATTTAAAATATTAGCGCCCATTTTCAGTGCTTTTTCACGTACTTCTTTAGGATTGTTGTGAACTTCAGGATCTTCCCAACCATCACCTAAGTCGCATTCATAAGTATACAACAACACCAAGCGATTGTCTATAAAAATACCAAAAGCTTGCGGGCGTTTGTTATCGTGCTCGTGGATTTTGGGTAAACCTGTAGCAAAAACATTAGGCTTTTGAAAAATGGCATGATTGGCCGGAATTTCAATTAAATCGTTATTGGGGAAAATGCGTTTGATTTCTCTGCGAATGTATTGGTCCATACCATAATTGTCATCAGCATGCAAAAATCCACCGGAGAGCAAGTAGTTTCTCAAGTTTACAATCTCGGCATCGCTGAAAACAACATTACCATGACCTGTCATGTGTACAAATGGATAACCAAAAATATCAGGACTTCCGGGTTCAACGGTTGCCGGTTTGGCTTTGATGTTAGTATTGATTGTTTGATTAGAGTATTTAATCAAATTAGGTAATGAAGTAGGATTGGCATACCAATCGCCGCCGCCATTATATTTTAAAAGGGCTATTTCTTGGGAAAAACCAGTTGAAGTAATAACGAGAAAAAGAAAAAAAAGTCTTTTCATAAACTAAAAATCATTATTTATCAATTATCAATTATCAATTATCAATTATCAATTATCAATTATCAATTATCAATTATCAATTATTTTCATTCTTAAATACCACCGAATGACAAGCTACAATAGCAGCAGTCTCAGTTCTCAACCTTGTTTGACCCAAAGATACAGGAATATAATGATGCTCAAGTGCCAATTCTATTTCTTTAACAGAAAAATCGCCTTCCGGACCAATGAGTATGGTTACATCTTCGTTGGTTTTCAATTCATTTTTCAATGATTTTTTATCGGTTTCTTCGCAATGGGCGATGAATTTCTGGCTGTTGTTTTCCTTTTTTAGAAACTCCTTAAAAGGGACTGGTTCGTTTAATTTGGGCAAATAATAATGCAAAGATTGTTTCATTGCACTTTCCAAAATCTTCTGAAATCTATCGGTCTTAATTATTTTTCGTTCCGAATGTTCGCAGATAATTGGTGTGATTTCTTGAATACCGATTTCAGTCGCTTTTTCTAAAAACCATTCGTAGCGTTCGTTCATTTTGGTTGGTGCCACAGCCAAATGCAATTGAAATTTAGGCTTTTCGTGTTGCTCAAACGAATTGATTTTGACTGTGCATTTATTGTCAGATGCAATTGAAATTTCTGTAGTAAATAAAAACCCAAATCCATTGGTGACCAATAAAGTATCGCCTTCTTTTTTTCGCAAGACTTTGATGATATGCTTGCTTTCTTCTTTGTCAAAAACAAAAGAAGTCGCTGTTTCGCTGATTGACGGATTATAGAATAATTGCATAGTTTAAAACTCGATTCTTGCTTTAGAAACGACAGTCGAATCGGTAAATTTGTCGTGTAAATATTTTTGGTAGCCCACAATACCTATCATGGCGGCATTGTCGGTCGTGTATTCAAATTTTGGGATAAAGGTTTTCCATCCATATTTTCCTTCGGCCGCTTTTAATGTTGTACGGATTCCGGAGTTTGCCGAAACACCGCCGCCAATCGCGATTTGATTGATTCCGGTTTCGGCGACAGCCAATTTCAATTTGTCCATCAAAATTTCGATAATCACATTTTGCACTGAAGCACAAATATCATGCTTGTTTTCTTCAATGAAATTCGGGTTTGTCAAGACATTTTTCTGAACAAAATACAGAATTTGCGTTTTCAAGCCGGAGAAACTGAAGTCTAATCCATCCACTTTAGGTTTGGTAAAAGGGAATTTTTTAGGATCGCCTTCTTTGGCAAATTGGTCTATCAATGGTCCGCCCGGATAAGGCAAGCCTAATATTTTAGCGGTTTTGTCGAATGCTTCTCCCACAGCGTCATCGGTAGTTTCTCCTATAATTTCCATATTGAAAAAGCCATTTACTTTTACAATTTGGGTATGGCCACCCGAAATGGTCAACGCCAAAAAAGGAAATGTCGGTTTGTCAAAACCTTCTTCGTCAATAAAATGAGCCAAAATATGCGCATGCATATGGTTCACGGCAATCAACGGAATATTCAACGCCATCGACAAGGATTTTGCGAAAGAAGAACCTACCAAAAGTGAACCCATCAATCCCGGACCTTGGGTAAAAGCAATGGCTGACAGCTGTTCTTTGGTCACATTGGCTTTTTTTAAAGCGACATCAATCACGGGAACGATGTTCTGTTGGTGCGCTCTCGAGGCTAATTCAGGAACGACACCGCCATATTCTTCGTGAATACTTTGCCGGGCAACGACATTGGATAGTACCTTATCACCACGCAAAACGGCCGCTGCGGTATCATCGCACGAACTTTCAATAGCCAGAATAAAAACTTCTTCAGTATGCATAAAAGGCACAAATTTTGATTTATATTTGACAAGCCTACAAAAAAATCGAAAATAACAATTTTTTTGCAAAGGTAATTTTCTTTCCTAAGTCATACACCATTTGGAAAAAAATAAAAAAGATAGCAAATTAAAAAAAGTCAGAAAGATTGTTTTGCGCACCATTGCTGTGCTGCTATTGCTTTTGCTGTCGGTTGTTATTGCCTTGTCCTTGCCGTATGTTCAGACGAAAATCGCTACTTATGCTACCGATCAACTCAATGAAGATTATGGAACCAAAATTTATATTGATAAAGTAGCCATTACTTTTTTTGGCGGTGTTAAGCTGAAAACGGTAATCGTTTTAGACCATCACAACGATACTTTGATTTATTCTAAGCGTATTAAAACCAGTATTCTCGACTTGAATAAGTTGATTAATGGAAAGTTACTTTTTGGAGATTTGGAATTAGATCAATTTTACCTTCAAATTAAAACCTATAAGAAAGAAAAGGAAACCAACTTAGATTTGTTTATAGCGGCTTTTGATGATGGCAAAAAAAGCAGCGGTAAGTTTCTGATGACCTCAAAAAACATTTTTTTGAAAAACAGCCGATTTACAATGATTGATGAAAATCGCATTAATCCTAAAGATGTTGATTTCACTAAATTGAATGCTCATTTAAAAGATTTTAAAATCAGTGGACCGGATGTGACCGTCAATATCGCAAAGATGAATTTTCATGACCATCGCGGTGCTAAGATTGATAATTTGTTGGCTAATTTTACTTACACCAAGAAAAATATTAGGTTAGAAAAGCTGGAAGTCAGAACTCCTGAATCTTATTTGAAGGGAGAAGTTGTATTGAAATACAATAGAGACAATAGAGATTTTAGTGATTTTAACAACAAAGTGAAATTTGAAGTAGCCATTGACAGCGCGACTTTATCAACGAATGATATCCGTTATTTTTACAAAGAATTAGATAAAAATCAAAAGTTCTATTTGAATACAAAAATCAAAGGAACGATGAATGATTTTTATGCTACGAACATGTATTTGCGTGACCGTAAAAATTCAATTATTAAAGGTGATGTCAATTTCAAAAACCTTTTTCCTCGTGCACCGGGATCATTTTATATGAAAGGAGATTTTGATAAAATATCTTCTAATTACAATGATTTAACCAAACTGTTGCCTAATATACTCGGGAAAAAATTACCAACCTCTTTGCAGAAGTTAGGTCAATTTCACTTTGTCGGAACCGCTGAAGTAACCCAAGAATATCTTAATGCCGATTTTGTGATGAACACGGCTTTGGGTTTGGTTGAATCGGATTTACAAATGTCTGACCTCAATAACATTGACAATGCTAAGTATAACGGATATGTTATACTGGATAATTTTGATGTTGGTAGTTTGATTAATGACAATAGTATTGGGAAAGTGAGTCTTGATTTAGAGATTAGCGGAAAAGGATTTACCCAAAAATACCTGAACACTTCATTCATTGGAGATGTTTTTCAAGTGAACTATAATGGTTATAACTACACTAAAATTTTAGTAGACGGCTCTTTTAAACAACCCATTTTCAAAGGAAAAGTCAATGTGAATGACCCCAACTTGTTTATGGATTTTGACGGAACGGTCGATTTGTCCGAAAAGGAAAATATCTATGATTTTCATTCCAAAATTGACTATGCTAATTTAGTAAAACTGAATTTTATCAAAGACTCCATTTCCGTTTTTAGAGGTGATATTGTGGTAAATGCTACCGGAAGTTCGCTTGACAATCTGAGAGGAAATTTAGTGTTGACCAATTCCTCTTATCAAAACAAAAAAGACATTTATTTTTTAGATTACTTAGAACTAAATTCAAGTTTTGATGCTACAGGAGAAAGAGACATAACCATTAATGCTCCCGAAGCTATTGAAGGTTCTGTGGTTGGAAAATACAAGTTGAATCAAGTGCAAAAAATGATAGAGAATTCCTTAGGAAGTTTTTATTCCAATTATAAGTCTAATAAGGTTTTGCCTAATCAATATTTGAAATTCAATTTTGCCATTAACAGTAAAATCATTGAAATTTTTAATCCCGATATTACTTTAGGACCAAATACAAATTTAAAAGGGAATATTGCTTCTGATACCAAGAATTTTAATCTGAATTTCAATTCGCCTAAAATAATAGCTTACGAGAACACTTTTGAAAATGTATTGGTTCAAGTTGACAATAAAAATCCTTTATATGGCGCCTACGTTCAAATGGATTCTATTAAAACCAAGCATTACAAGATTCGGGATTTTAGCATGATTAATACTTTTTCTAAAGATACTTTGCATTTCAGAACCGAATTTAAAGGCGGTAAAAAAGGACTTGATTTTTACAATTTAAACTTTTATCACACCATTAATAGTGACAATAATAATGTCGTTGGTTTTGGTAAATCGGAATTGCAGTTCAAAGATTATTTGTGGTTTTTAAATGAGGAAGAAGATGACCAAAGCAACAAAATTGTCTTTGATAAAAAGATGTCCAATTTTTCATTCGAGGACTTTGTTATATCGCATGAGAATCAAAAAATCAACTTTATAGGTCTGATAAGTGGTAAGCAAAACAAAGATTTGGAACTCACATTCAACAATGTCAATTTGAATAAAGTCACACCCGATGTGGAGAAATTCAGCTTTGATGGTAATTTGAATGGAAAAGTTAATTTCAAGCAAACCAATACCATTTTTCAGCCTACGTCCATGCTGAAAATTGACAGTTTATCGGTTAACGGAATTGCTTTAGGAAATTTAAGTTTAGATATTAAAGGAGATGAAACGTTGACCAAATTCTATTTGGATTCCAATTTGGAAAATGAGAATGTTGATTCTTTTAATGCAGATGGTAGTATAGAAATTGCAGATGGTCAGACTTTGTTAGATGTTGATTTGAGTTTTGATAAGTTCAATTTAGGCGTTTTAAGTAAAATAGGAGGAGATGTTATTACCAACATTCGTGGATTTGCGACCGGTAATGCCCGAATTGACGGCAATGTAAATAGCTTGGATTACAATGGACGATTGTACATTAATGAGGCCGGATTGAAGATTCCTTACTTAAATACCGATTACCAGTTTGTCAACAATTCGATTGTTGATGTAACCGAAAACAAGTTTATCATCCGGGAAACGACTATTACTGATACCGAATTTGATACCAAAGGAAATATTAGTGGTTTTATCAAACACAAACAATTTGGCGATTGGCAATTGGATTTGGCAATTAATACCGAACGCCTTTTGGCATTAAATACCAAAGATTCTGAAGATGCGGCTTACTACGGAATGGCTTTTATGGATGGTTCAGCTTCTATAAAAGGACCAACGGATGGTTTGATGATTACGGTGAATGCGGAATCGGCCAAAGGAACAGATATTAAAATCCCAATCAACGAAGCGGAATCTGTGGAAGAGAATAGTTTTATTCATTTTATAACTCCGGCCGAAAAAGCCAATAAAGGAAATGATAAGATTGCCCAAAATAAAAAGTACAACGGTCTGGAATTAGACTTCAATTTTGAAATTAATAAAAACGCCGATATCGAAGTGATTTTGGATAGAAATTCCGGACACGGGATGAAAGGCAAAGGTTATGGAACATTGCTTTTTAGAATTAATACTACCGGAAAATTCCAAATGTTTGGAGATTTCATCGCTTTAGAAGGGGAATATAATTTTAAATACGGTGGAATAATTGATAAAAAATTCAATGTTAAAAAAGGAAGTTCCATCAACTGGCTCGGTGATCCAATGGCAGCAACGCTCAATTTGGAAGCCGTTTACGAAACTTCAGCCAATCCTGCGGTGTTGATTGACAATCCATCGTTCAATAAGAAAGTGGATGTGGAAGTGGTTATTGCGGTTAAAGGTAATCTGGCTAATCCGGAACCTGATTTTAATATCAATTTCCCAACAGTGGCAAGTTCCCTTAAATCTGAAATCCAATACCAATTAGATGATAAAGACAAACGTCAGACACAAGCTTTGTACTTACTTTCTACCGGTAGCTTCTTGAGTCAAGAAGGTGTAAATCAAAACCAATTGTCTAACAATTTGTTTGAAAAAGCGAGTAGTCTTTTCAAAGATATTTTTTCGGGTGATGATGATAAAATCTCTATTGCACCGGAATATGTAGTGTCAGACAGAACCGGAACCGGTCAAGAAACTGACGCCAGATTTGGAGTTACCGTTTCTTCCAAAATCAATGACCGAATTACCGTAAACGGAAAAGTAGGTGTGCCGGTTGGTGGTATTTCTGAAACCGCAATTGTTGGTGATGTTGAAGTGCAATACAGAGTAAACGATGACGGAACGCTCAATTTAAGGGTATTCAATAAAGAAAACGATATAACTTATATAGGTCAAGGTATTGGTTATACACAAGGCATCGGAATGTCTTATGAAGTTGATTTTGATACCATGAAAGAACTAATCAACAAGATTTTTAAAAACGCCAAAATTGATCGCGCCAAAACCCAAAACCACGCCGATCAAGATTCAGAAATGTTTCCTGATGGTATTCGAATGAAGTCGGACAAGGACAAGAAAAAACCAACACCGGTCCAAAATAAAGAAGCTATTCCTACTGAGGATTAGCCTTTGATTTCCCCTCTCTACTAGAGTTAGCGAAAAACTTATCAACGAAAACGATTGAATTCCACCTGTTTTATTAATATATTAATAATATGGGCGAGAAACTACTTCATCTTTGCTAATTTTACATTTTAATCAGATAAAAATGTCTAAAAGCATAAAAAAAATTGGCGTACTAACTTCCGGTGGAGATTCTCCGGGAATGAATGCAGCCATCCGTTCTGTTGTAAGAACTTGTGCCTATCACCAAATTGAGTGTATAGGGATTTACAGAGGTTATCAAGGAATGATTGAAGGCGATTTTAAAGAAATGGGTCCGCGTAGTGTAAACAATATTGTAAACAAAGGCGGGACTATTTTAAAATCAGCGCGTTCAAAAGAATTCATGACGGTTGAAGGCCGACAAAAAGCCCATCAAAATCTTGTAAACGCCGGCGTTGACGCTTTGGTGGTTATCGGCGGTGACGGTTCTTTTACCGGTGCCGAAGTTTTTAATAACGAATTTGACTTTCCGGTGATGGGAATTCCGGGTACGATTGACAACGATATTTTCGGAACCAGTCATACTTTAGGCTATGATACCGCATTAAATACTGTAGTGGAAGTAATCGACAAAATTCGTGATACTGCGAGTTCTCATAACCGACTTTTCTTTGTCGAAGTAATGGGAAGAGATGCCGGTCACATCGCGCTAAATGCCGGAATCGGAGCAGGAGCAGAAGAGATTCTGATTCCCGAGGAAGATTTAGGATTAGAACGTTTGTTAGATTCTTTAAAGAAAAGTAAGGCTTCCGGAAAATCATCGAGTATAGTCGTGATTGCTGAAGGTGATAAAATAGGGAAGAACGTATTCGAACTAAAAGATTACGTAGAAGCCAATTTACCGGAATATGACGTAAGAGTTTCGGTGCTAGGTCACATGCAACGCGGTGGCGCACCATCTTGTTTTGACCGAGTTTTGGCGTCAAGATTGGGCGTAAAAGCAGTCGAATCTTTACTCGAAGGCAAAACCAATTTTATGGTTGGTTTGTTAGCCGATAAAGTAGCGTTAACCCCATTAGAACAAGCCATTAAAGGACATTGTGAAATCGATAGAGAGTTGTTGAGGGTTTCTGATATTATGTCAACTTAATAACAATTTCAATAACAATTTTTAGTTTAAAAATTAATAAAATATAAATAGAAAATAAAAGAAAAATGTCAAAAGTAAAATTAGGTATTAACGGTTTCGGAAGAATTGGAAGAATAGTTTTCAGAGAAACTTTTAATAGAGATAATGTAGAAGTAGTAGCCATCAACGATTTATTAGATGTAGATCATTTGGCTTATTTATTAAAATACGATTCAGTTCACGGTCGTTTTGCCGGAAAAGTAGAAGTAAAAGACGGTCAGTTATACGTAAACGATAAATTCATCAGAGTTACAGCAGAAAGAGATCCAAAACTAATCAAATGGGATGATGCAGCCATTGACGTTGATGTTGTAGCAGAATGTACAGGAATCTTTACCACAATCGATACGGCCAAAGCACACATTGATGGTGGTGCCAAAAAAGTAATCATTTCAGCGCCTTCAGCTGATGCGCCAATGTTTGTGATGGGTGTCAATCATCTTGAAGCTAAAGCAACAGATACTGTAGTGTCTAATGCTTCTTGTACAACGAACTGTTTAGCGCCATTGGCCAAAGTAATCAACGATAATTTCGGAATTGTGGAAGGTTTGATGACAACTGTTCATGCCACTACTTCGACTCAAATGACTGCTGACGGACCATCCAGAAAAGACTGGAGAGGCGGACGTGCTGCCAGCGTAAATATCATTCCTTCCTCAACAGGTGCTGCAAAAGCTGTTGGAAAAGTGATTCCGGCTTTGAACGGAAAATTAACCGGTATGTCTTTCCGTGTGCCTACGGTTGACGTTTCTGTGGTAGATTTAACCGTGAAAGTAGCCAAAGAAACTTCGTATGAAGAAATCATGGCGGTATTGAAAAAAGCGTCTGAAAATGAACTAAAAGGGATTTTAGGATATACTGAAGATGACGTAGTTTCTCAAGACTTTGTTTCTGATCCAAGAACTTCGATTATTGATGCTAAAGCCGGAATTGGTTTGAACTCAACGTTCTTCAAATTGGTTTCTTGGTACGATAACGAATACGGTTATTCAAGTAAATTAATTGATTTATCAGTGCACATCGCAGGCTTAAAATAATTAAATGACAAAATCCCGCTATCTTTGCTGATGGCGGGATTTTTTATACCTAAACTAAACCAAGATAATAAAAGAATTAAGTTTTATAATTTGAATTCAACTTCAGATTCGTAATCCCTAATTCGTAATTCCTAATTAATTATGAAATTATTAGTTGACAGTGGCTCGACCAAAGCCGATTGGATTGCAATTGATGACAACGGAAAAGTGCTTTTCACGACCCAAACTTTAGGCCTCAACCCTGAAGTATTAGACAAAGAAGAAGTGATTGCCCGTCTCGATGATAAGTTTGATATCGAACACAATAAGGATAAAGCCACGCATTTGTTCTTTTATGGCGCCGGTTGCGGTACCGACAGGATGAAAAACTTCCTAACCAAAGTGTTTGAAGAATATTTTAAAAATGCTGTAGTTTCGGTTCATGAAGATACTTACGCTGCAGTTTATGCTACGACGCCCAAAGACGAGCAAGCAATTGTTTGTATTTTAGGAACGGGTTCTAACTGTAGTTTTTTTGATGGGAAAGTGTTGCACCAAAAAGTACAGTCCTTAGGCTATATTGCTATGGATGACGGTTCCGGAAACCGTTTTGGCAGGCATTTACTTCGCGGGTATTATTTTAATAGTATGCCGACAGATTTGGCCAAAGAATTTGAAGAAGAATACAATTTAGATGCAGATTATATCAAATCTAATTTATACAAAGAAGCCAATCCAAACGCGTATTTAGCGACTTTCGCTAAGTTTATTATCAAGCACAAAGACAATCCTTTTTGCAAAAAAATCATCAAAAAGGAATTGAAATCTTTTGTCAAAAACTACATCATGCAGTTTGACAATTGCAAAGACGTTCCGGTGCATTTCGTGGGTTCAATAGCATTTTATTTGAAAGACGAATTAGAGCAAACTTTAGCCAAATACGACATCAAAATAGGCAACGTACTCCGAAGACCAATAGACGGTTTGATTGCGTATCACATCTTAAATAAATAATATTAAAAGCCTCAGAATAATTCATTTTGAGGTTTTTTTTGCGTCCTCTGCGTAAAACCCAGTGACCTTTGCGGTTAAAATTCTAAATTGCACCAAAATACAATCTTTATGGAAATAGCTATTATAGCACATGATGGAAAAAAAGCCGATATGGTTCAGTTCATCAATAAGAACAAAGACCTATTGCAAAAAGAAAACATCAAACTCATAGCTACCGGAACAACCGGTGGAAAAGTAGAAGCCGTGGGCATCAAAGTAAAGCGAATGCTTTCGGGACCAATGGGCGGCGATGCTCAAATTGCGGCACGTGTAGCCGAAGGCAAAACCAAAATGGTCTTATTCTTCAAAGACCCCAACTCGAGCCATCCACACGAACCGGATATCAACATGCTGATTAGAATTTGCGATGTACACAATATACCTTTAGCGACTAATGAAGCTACGGCGCAGTTATTATTGTTGGGATTGGATGAGGTGAAGTGAAGGTAATTGCGTAAAACGGATATTAGCAACAGTAATTATTTTACTATATATTTAGTTTTGTTGAGATTCCCAATACTTTCAAACATAGTCAATTCAATTCCTTTTTTCAAATCTCTGCTTGCCGTTGCAGATGACAAATCTTTAAATATGTTCATGTAGTCTTTTCGGTTAAACTCTTTTATGCCTAGGTTTAAAAAATATTCCAAACGATCAATATCTTTTAAAACCCTATTATTGTAATTGAGTAAGCTTTCCAGTGACTTATCAATAACACCCAGCATATATTCAATAAAGACAGTTGACTTTCCGGACTTGTCACTTAAAGCTAAAGATTTATAATATTCATCCTGAGTTTTGCTGATTAAATTCTCGAAGGGTAAAAATTCAAAAACCGGATATTCAGCCATTAGAATCAAAGTTTGCCAAAGTCTTCCCATTCTTCCATTTCCATCTAAAAATGGGTGAATAAATTCCATTTCGTAATGAAACACACAGCTTTTTATTAAGGTCAATTCTTCTGAATCTTTCAGATACTCAAACAAATCTTTCATTAGATATGGAATATTTTCAAAAGGTGGTGCGATGTGTTCAATCTTTGTTCCTTTAATTATTCCAACACCTTGCGTCCTATATTTTCCGGCACTTTCAATTAATCCATTCATTAATTTGAGATGCGCTTTTAAAAAGCTCTTGTCGGAAGAGAATTTATAGCTTTCTAATCTTTCATACACTTTGATAGCATTTAAAACTTCTAAAACATCTTTTTCTGGTCCAATCACTCTTTTGTTTTCAATTAATGCTGTGATTTGTTCTTCCGTTAATGTATTGCCTTCAATTTTCAAAGAGGAATGAATTGTTTTAATTCTATTCTGTTTGCGAAGTTGTGGAGATTGCTTACTAAGATAATTAGCATTAACAGCTCCAATTTTCTCTGAAATCGAACTTATTAGTTTTAAAATTTTCGGAGTAATGTCGTAAGGCGGTTTCATTGATAATATCATTTGATAGTATCAAAGATAGGTTTTTTCCGTGAGCGTTCAAAATTATTGTTGCCAACGTCGTGGATTGTAATCTCGATCTCGGTACGGAGATTAATTATGGATGCTTCGGAGCCAAGGAGAATTCGGGAAAAGCCCAAGCGAGCAGTTGCTGCAAACGGCTGTTAGCAGCATGTTTTTACCAAATTTTCCACCACTTTTTGTTTAACACGATTTGTGGAGTTTCATTAAAATCGAATGTTTCAAGGTTTAGAGTGAAATTGCTCTTATCAAGACCTTTTGTAGATTGACAAAACTCATTTAGTACACCTCTTAAAATTCCATCACCTAACTCTACATTAGTAATTCCATCGAAACATAAGTGCTCAAAATGGTTAATTTTATCAATATCTTCTACCACTGAGATAGAACACTCGCCAATCAAAACAAAAAGATTTTTATATTCAAAAACCTCTTTATAGTCAAGTCCAAATTCAATGATTGGTTTTACATTTTCAATATCGATAATGTAACAAATTCCAAAAGCAATAATTAGAATGTTTGTACTATCTTTTATTTCAGAAGCAAACCTTAATTGAGAATTTCCTCTTTCAAAATTACCAACCCATTCACTATTATCTTTTCTAATGAACTTTACTGCCAATCCTTCTGAAAATTGTTTGTAACCATTTTCGGGAATTGAAATGTACATATCTCCATGTGCAGGTAAACCGTCTAGTATTTCAAATTTTCTTTTCAAGTATTACGTGTTTAAACTTGCCCCTAACTTATCAATAAGTACTAAACCCAAATAAGTTTTTCTCAAATATATAAAAATTCTATACTTATCATTCCTTTATTGTTTTTCGGGAGTCCGATATTCGTTTGCGACAGTCAGAAGATAAAAAATGGATGTCCGCAATGCGTTTGTGGTCTTCCGAAGTTCATTTGCTGGAGTCCGAAGCATTTCTGCCACAGTCCGAAACTTGTTTGTGAGAGTCCGAAGCTTTCTTGCTCGAGTCCGAAGCTCGTTTGAGGGAGTCCGAAGCTCGTTTGATGGCTGCGAAGGCTTGGAAATGCTGTAAAGTTGTTTTTTTTACAAAAAAAATCCTTTATCGTTTTTTACAATAAAGGATTCGTCTATTTTTAAACTGAACACTGAATACTATTTAATCGCTGTCATCGAAATCTCCACATTCACGCCTTTCGGTAAACCTGCCACTTGAACCGTTTCTCTAGCCGGAGCAGTAGCTTCATTAAAGTAACTGCCGTAAACCGAATTGATTCGGGCAAAATCACCCATATCCATAATAAAAATGGTTGTTTTTACCACATGGTCAAAAGTCATATCAGCTGCATCTAAGACCGCTTTCATGTTCTCCATCACTTGTTTGGTTTCGGTTTCGATATCGTCTAAAACCAATTCCATCGTAGTCGGATTCAAGGCAATTTGTCCTGAAGTGTATAAAGTATTGCCCACTAAAACCGCTTGGTTATAAGGTCCAATCGGCGCCGGCGCTTTGTCTGTAAAAATGATTTTTTTATCACTCATAACTCATAATTTATAATTCATAACTATCTAAGAGTTCTATCAGGAAGCGAACGTTTATCCCATTTGATATCGCTCAACACACCCGATTTGATTCCGATAAAGAATCCCCAATAGGCACTGTCACCAAAAGGAACCCAGTTGAAATCCATACGCCAACTCAACAAATCTCTTTCAAATCTGAATTGGGTAAAAGTCACACCTCTTTGTACAAAGTCGTAACCCGTAGATACCCCAATTTTCCATTTAGGCGTCAAATCGGTATTCATCGAAATCATTACCGAATTTCCGGTGATTTTTTGTTCTCGGTTGTTATTAGAATAGGTTAGGGAATAGGCTAAAGTCATGTCCCAAGGCAATTCATATTTAAAAAACTCTGTCGGTGGTTTTTCTTCGCCCTCATCTTCCTCAAATTGGCTCTGGCGTCGGTCACTCAAATCGGTGTTGGTTCCAAATAAGTCATCTTCGCGACCGCCATTTCGTTTCCCTTGTTCGTTTTTCTTCTCTTTATCACCATTCATGTCTTTGCTCGAAAAAGAGTAGTTCAAAGTCATATTGGCGCTTGTCATTCTGAACAAACTTCCGCCATTGTCAATATTCCAAGTATCGATTCTTTGTCCCGAATTGTTAATGGCATACGGATCAAGCGTTGCGGCAAAATTGATATTCATCTTCTGATTCAGTATCTGTGTTCCACCACTAACACGCATTGGTGACCAGCGCAAGGAATCGGCTGTGATATCATAACTGGTTGAGAAATTCAGGTTGTTTAGCAACATGACTTTCTTGGGTTCTGTTGCGGTTGAATCTTTATCGGTTACTTTAGCTTCAAAAGTATTACTCAGGTTAAAGCCAACGTTGTTTGACATATTTTTCCCCGGTGCACCAAAAATACCGCCATCAAAACGGGTGTACTCTTTTAGCATTGTGCCGCTGCCATTCGGATCATAGGTGTCATAATATTTCTCAAAACTCGGCGTGTAACTGTAAGAAACGTTGGGTCTCATGACATGGCGAATCGCTTGAATTTTTTTATTTTCGCCAAAATTAAAAGTTCCGTAAATCGTAGTTCCTAGACCTGCAGAAAACGAATAGGTTCTAAAAGCATCAAACCCTTGAATGTCTGTGTCAACTACTTCATTTGTATTGGCGTCATATTCTTTTCTGATGGTTTTTAAATACCAAACCTCATTATAATTCACCGAAGTAGAAGCACTAAAGTATTTGAAAATTTTAAAGTTGGTACTCAACGGAATACTGTGTTGGAAACCTACTTTAGCATCGCGGAACATTTCAGATTTGAAGAAAAGTGAATCAGTGGTTTCAATTCTGTTTTCACCTCTTAGGTTATATTGTAGATTGATGTTTTTGAAAAATCCTTTTTTGATACCTTCTTTTGGCGCAAACGGGAAAATCCTATCGACACTCAATTGCAAAGTAGGCAAAGTCATATTGATTTGTTCCGTATTGGTATTTTGCGAATGGGTTGCAGTCAATGAGAGGTTGACTTGCGGAACGGAATTGAACGTCTTAGAATACGAAATCGAAGAACTCAAAGTATTATTCAACCCTGAACTCACGTTCATCTGATTTAAAGATTGGCGGAAATACTGGCTACTTCCTAAGTTTACCGAAGCAGAAAATCTTGAGTTCGGATTCGACTTTCCGTCTTTAGAGTGTGACCATTGAATGTTATAATTGTTGGCTCTAGAATAGTCGGGATAACCTCTTTCGCTTTGGATTAAATTTTCAAATCGAATGTTCACATTTCCGAGGAACTTATATTTTTTGGCATAAGACGATTCAAATCGAAAACCATAACTACCATTGGTATAATAATCGCCTAAAATGGCCAAGTCATAATTATCACTCAAGGCAAAATAGTAACCGCCATTTTGCAACGAAAAACCACGAGTATTACTGTCGTTGTAGGTTGGAATAATCAAACCCGAACGCGCTTTGTCAGACATTGGGAAAAAGGCAAACGGTAACGCAATTGGTGTTGGTACATCGGCAATTACCATATTGGTGATGCCCACCACAACTTTTTTTCCTGGAACCAGTTTTACTCGGTCGGTCTGGAAATAATACTCCGGATTGTCAATGTCTTTGGCGGTGGTAAAACGAGCACCTTTCATAAAGTAGACAGAGTCGTTTTCCTTTTTGGTAATCGCAGCTTTGATGTTCATTTCACCTTGCTGGCTTCTTGAATTCCAGACCAAAGCTTTTTTGGTTTTTAAATTAAAGCGAATAGAATCCGGTTCAACCTCATTAGCACCTTGTTTAAAAACCGGTCTTTGGGAAAGATTGCCTAGCGAATCTTTGATTCTTCCGGCGTAAACTTCATCTTTTTGGTAATCAATGACAATGATACCCGATTTCAATTCGATATCTTGATAATAAACTTCGGCTTTGTTGTAAAGCGTGATTGTTTTTTTCTTTTGGTCTAACTTCTCATAATCGAGGGCTTTCCTTCTGATTTTACCATCTAATAGCGCTTTCTTAGGTTTTATACTGTCTTTTTTAGTTGAATCAATCACTTTAGTCAAGTCTTTTAATTCAATTTTAGTGCTATCTGTCTGGTTTTTAGCTGGGAAAGGATTGCTTTTTGGAGGTAAGTCTTGTGAATATGTTTTCGCGTTTCCCAATGTTAGGAAAATTGTTAAAAAAACGATATTAAATAAGTTTCTTTGCAAAGGTTTAATGCTATTTTTGTAGAAATATGGCTTGGTTTTTGACGTGGCAAACTTAAACAATATTTTCGGTCAAAAATAGGTAAATATTACATTTATGACCGCCGGGTTTTAATTAAAATTAACTTTTACAAATGAAATTAAATAATAAGAACATTCTTTTCTCGATGGTTTCGATGTTGTTCGTTTGTAGTTTGGCATGGTCACAAACCAATAAAGCATTCACAGTGATACTAGATGCCGGTCATGGCGGAAAAGATCCCGGCAATTCTTACCATGGTTTTGTAGAAAAAGAAATCGCACTTAAAACCACTTTGAAAGTGGGTAAACTGTTAGAAAACGATAAGAATATCAAGATAATTTACACACGTACAACAGATGTTTTTATAGAGCTTGTGAATAGACCCAAAGTGGCTAACAAAGCTAACGCCAACCTTTTTGTTTCAATCCATTGTAATTCGGTGGCCAATCAGACGCCTGCAGGAACAGAAACTTTTGTGATGGGTTTGTCTCGCAGTGGTATGAACTTAGAAGTAGCCAAAAGCGAAAACTCTGTTATTTTATTAGAAGACAATTACAAAGAAACCTATCAAGGATTTGACCCGAAAAAACCCGAGTCGTTGATTGGCTTGACGATGATGCAAGAAGAAAACTTGAATAGCAGCATCGATTTAGCAACGAAGATTCAGGATAATTTCACCCATAATTTAGAACGCAAATCTAGAGGTGTGAAACAGCAACCTTTATGGGTTTTGGATGCGGCTTACATGCCAAGTGTTTTAATTGAATTGGGTTTTTTGTCTAATAAAGAAGAAGGTGAGTTTTTAAATTCAGATGAAGGCCAAAATAAAATGGCGAGACAAATCGCAGACGCTATCATAAAGTATAAAAAAGAGTACTTAAATGAAGCCTACAATAATAATGAGAATGCAAAGTATTTGGATATGCCCGATGTAAAGGAAGTAAAAGAAACAATTGCAATTAAGACAGAAGAAAATTCAACTGCTGATTCAAAAGAAGGCTTGTATAAAATCCAATTGTTTGCGACTTCCAAAAAAAGAGACATCACTTCGTCCGATTTTAAAGGGCTGAAAAATATTTCATTTACCTTTGAAAATAGTTTATATAAGTATTTTTACGGAAGTTGCTCCGGTCTAGAGGAAGCCAAAAAGTTAAATGAAATTGCCAAAAGAAATGGCTTTGCTGATGCGTTTATTGTTACCACTGTAAACGGAAAAACGGCAGCCATAAAATAATTTATTAGATATTTTGAAATTGATAAAACCAATGAAAGGAATTACGTTAGTAGGTACGATTTTATTATTTATTTCCAATTTGGCCTTTGCCCAATCGGGTCAATTTAAAGTAGCACTTGATGCCGGTCACGGCGATCATGATTTTGGTGCGGTTTACAACGGACATATAGAAAAGAAAATTGCTTTGGCAGTAGTGCTTAAAGTCGGGAAGATTTTAGAAAGCAAATCCGGGATAGAAGTGATTTACACGAGAAAGAATGACACTTTTGTCGATTTGATTGAGCGCGCCAATATCGCCAACAGAGCTGATGCTAATATTTTTGTTTCCATTCATTGTAATGCCAACAAAAATTCGGCCGCCTGTGGTTCTGAAACCTATGTAATGGGTATGTCGAAAAATGCTTCCAATCTTGAAGCAGCAAAGAAAGAGAATGAAGTAATCACGATGGAGAAAGATTACCAACAAAAGTACAAAGGCTATGATCCAAAATCTCCAGAGAGCATGATTGGCTTGACCATAATGCAGGAAGAATATTTGGAAAACAGTATTGCTTTAGCCGGAAAAATCCAGAGCCATTTTATAGACGATGTGAGCAGCAAAAGCCGCGGAGTTAAACAAGCGCCATTTATGGTATTGCACAAAGCTTACATGCCAAGAGTATTGATAGAAATGGGCTTTATTTCCAATCCGGCAGAAGGCGCAAGATTAGATTCTGAAGCAGGACAAAATGAATATGCTGAAGCCATAGCCAATGCCATTATCAATTATAAAAAAGAGTTTTACGGTTCAGGTGATGCTGAGGATGTTAAACCTTCTCAAAAAATCGAAACGGTAAAAATTGATTCACAGGCAACGACAAAACCGGTCGTGAAAAATCCGGAAATCAAAAAGGTAGAGCCAAAACCTGAAGTTGTTGTAAATTCCGGCGTAGCCACATTCAAAGTGCAACTATCAGCCAGTGGTACCAAATTAGAAACGGTACCAAGTAATTTCAAAGGGTTAAACAATATCTCGGTTTCAAGCGAAGGTTCTTTATACAAATACATGTATGGAGAAACCACTAGTTATGACGAAGCTAAAAGATTATTGGCGGAAGCCAAAGCCAAAGGTTTTACATCAGCTTTTGTAATCGCCTTCAAAAACGGAAAAAAAGTTTCAGTGCAAGAAGCATTAAAGCAATAATAATAAGTAGTTTTAGTATTTTATTTTAACTTTGCCAAAAAACAATTAGCATTGAAAATCACTAGAGAAATCAAGACGGCAATTTTAGTTATTGCTTCTATTTTATTGTTCATTTGGGGTTATAGTTTCTTAAAAGGAAGAGACTTGTTGTCAAGCTACCATAAATATTATGTGAAATATAGTAATGTTGACGGATTGGCGACTTCTTCACCGGTTGTTATTAACGGATTAGTCGTTGGTAAAGTAAATTCTATCGAATTACAGAAAGACTGGACTTCTTTGGTAGAATTGCAAATCAACGGCGATTTTAAAATCCCTAAAAACAGTGTGGCAGAATTGTATTCTCCCGGACCAATCGGCGGAAAACAAATCGCTATTTTACCCAATACAGAAACCTCAGAAATAGCCGTTTCCGGTGATTTTTTCAAGTCGGCCAACAAATTGGGTTTGACAGAGGAAGTTTCGAATCAAATCAAACCCATTAAAGAAAAACTCGATAAAGTGTTGCAAAACGCCAACACCATGTTGGTCAGCGTAAACCAAGTCTTGGATGAAAAAACCAAACAGAATTTAAGGAGCAGTTTAGAAAACCTAAATGCAACTTTGGCCGAATTTAAACAAGCTTCGACCAGTGTGAATCAAATGTTGGCAGAAAACAAGACTAAAATTGCTTCAACGGTATCCAATTTTGACAAAACATCCGCTAATTTAAAAACCATGTCTGATTCTTTGGCGAAAGCCAATATAGGACAAACAGTTAAAAACCTTGAGAAAACATTAGCCAGTGTTGATAAAATCATGGCTGATATGGAAGCAGGAAAAGGAACTTTAGGCAAATTGGCCAAAGATGAAGCTTTGTATAATAATTTCGCCAAAAGCTCTAAAGAACTCGAATTGCTTTTACAAGATTTGCGTTTGAACCCAACAAGATATGTAAATGTTTCTTTGTTTGGAAAGAAAAACAAACCGTACAAAGCACCAGTAAACGACACCATCAATAAAAAGTAAAATCTAAGCCATGATGTATATTGACAACATACTTTTTGCTATCATTCTCATTGCGGGAATTGGTTTTTTTGCCAAAAACGTAAAAAAACTAACACGCAATATCAACTTGGGACATGATGTCAATCGCACCGATAATCCTTCAGACCGTTGGAGAAATATGGCAATGATTGCTTTAGGGCAATCCAAAATGGTGAAAAGACCAATCGCGGGATTTTTGCACATCATTGTTTATGTTGGTTTCGTAATTATCAACTTAGAAGTTTTAGAAATTATCATCGACGGTTTGTTTGGAACACACCGAGTTTTCTCCTTCTTAGGTGGATTCTATGGTGTTTTAATTGGTTCGTTTGAAGTGTTAGCCGTATTGGTTTTAGTAGCAGTCGTGGCGTTTTGGATTCGTAGAAATGTAATCAAATTAAAAAGATTCACGAGTTCCGATTTGAAAGGCGCCCCAAAGAAAGATGCCGATACAATCCTTTATTTCGAAATCGTGTTGATGTCGTTGTTTTTAATCATGAATGCTTTCGATTTATATCCTGATAAAATGAATGGTGGAAATATCATTTCACAATTTTTAGCACCGTCACCGGATACTTTTTCATTAGAAGCTGTTATAATTATTGAAAGAGCCGCTTGGTGGTTGCATATTATTGGAATCTTGATTTTCTTGAACTATTTATATTATTCTAAACATTTGCACATTCTTTTAGCATTTCCAAATACGTATTTCGCCGATTTGAATGCCAAAGGCAAATTCGACAATTTAGAAAGTGTTACCAAAGAAGTAAAACTAATGATGGATCCAAATGCTGATCCTTTTGCCGCGCAACCGTTGGATGAAAACGCGGTGCCGAGTAAGTTTGGTGCTTCCGATGTGCAAGATTTGAATTGGGTGCAACTTTTGAATGCTTATACATGTACCGAATGCGGTCGTTGTACTTCATCTTGTCCGGCGAATCAAACCGGAAAAAAATTGTCGCCCCGTAAAATCATGATGGATACGCGTGACCGTTTGGAAGTAGTAGGGAAAAATATCGATGCTAATAAAGGGGTTTTTGTTCCCGATAACAAATCGTTGTTGAATGATTACATCACTCCCGAAGAACTTTGGGCGTGTACATCTTGTAACGCTTGCGTAGAAGAATGTCCGGTTAATATCAGCCCGTTATCCATCATCATGGACATGAGAAGGTATTTAGTAATGGAGCAAAGTGCAGCGCCACAATCATTAAACGCGATGATGACTAATATCGAAAACAACGGTGCGCCTTGGCAATACAACCAACAAGACCGATTAAACTGGAAAGACGAAGTATAAACAAATATTGATGCGTTTATCGCATCTGAATTAGGATGTAATTTATTGTATCCATTATGACCCTGATAAATTCTCATAATTGTGAGGCTTGAGGATTTGTCGAATGAATTTGAAACATTATTAAAAGTAAAAAAATGAAAGCGGAAGACATTGACAAAAACTTGCAAAGCATCACTGAAAACGGACAGCATTTAAGTCCTATTTTACCCGAAGGAATTAAGAATTACCTAATTGATATCGACGGAACCGTTTGTGACGATATCCCAAATGAAGAGCCTGAAAGAATGCTGACAGCAGAGGTTTATCCGGATGCATTGGTCACTTTAAACAAATGGTTCGATGAAGGACATATTATATTTTTCTTTACATCGCGTACAGAAGCACACAGAGAATATACTGAGATTTGGTTAAAAAAACACGGTTTCAAATACCACGGAATCTTGTTCGGAAAACCACGCGGCGGAAACTACCACTGGATTGACAATCACTTGGTAAAAGCCACCCGATACAGAGGAAAATTCACCGATTTAGTAGACAAAGAAGTAACCATTCAAGTGTTCGACGACGAGCACCATGAATAATAATTCGATTATTGGACATTTGGGTTATTAGATAGTAATATATCTAATAATCTGACATTCTAGCAATCTAAAAATATATAAAAATGTCAGAAGTATTAAACGTGCCAACAATGGCAGAAATGATGGCTCAAGGCAAACAACCCGAAGTGTTATTTTGGGTAGGTTGCGCCGGCAGTTTTGATGACAGAGCAAAAAAGATTACCAAAGCATTTGTGCGTATTTTAAACCGTGCTAATGTTGAGTTTGCCGTTTTGGGAACCGAAGAAAGTTGTACAGGCGATCCGGCTAAACGCGCCGGAAATGAGTTTTTGTTCCAAATGCAAGCCATGATGAACATCGAGGTCTTGAATGCTTACGAAGCAAAAAAAATCGTAACGGCTTGCCCGCATTGTTTTAATACTTTAAAAAACGAATATCCTGAATTGGGCGGAACTTACGAAGTGATTCACCATACTGAGTTTCTGAAATCATTATTAGATTCCGGTAGATTAACCATCGAAGGCGGACAATTTAAAGGCAAACGCATCACATTTCATGATCCTTGTTATTTAGGTCGTGCCAATAATATCTATGAAGCGCCAAGGGATTTAATCCAAAAATTGGATGCTGAATTGGTCGAAATGAAGCGTTCTCGTGCCAATGGTTTGTGTTGTGGTGCCGGTGGTGCCCAAATGTTCAAAGATGCCGAACCCGGAAACAAAGAGGTCAACATCGAAAGAACGGAAGACGCTTTAGAAACCCAACCGGAAATCATTGCAGCAGGTTGTCCGTTTTGTAACACAATGATGACTGATGGTGTCAAAGCCAAAGAAAAAGAAGCCAATGTCAAAGTAATGGACATCGCTGAATTAATTGCTAACGCTCAAGATTTATAATTCGTAATTCATAATTTATAATTCACAATTCCCATGTACGTTCCATTTGAAAATTTACCCGAAGATTCCAAAATTTGGATTTACCAATCCAATCGCAAATTTTCAGACGAAGAGATGACCGAAATCGAGAATGATATCAAAGCATTTGTCGAAAATTGGTCTGCTCACGGAACCGGTTTGGAAGCTTCTTATTTATTAAAATACAACCGATTTGTCATTTTTGCCGTAAATCAAGAAGTGCAACAAGCGACAGGTTGTTCCATTGATTCATCGGTAGCTTTTATCCAAAGTTTAGAACAAAAATATGGAGTAGATTTACTTGATAAAATGAACGTAACGTTCAAAAACGGTGAACACATCGCCCACAAATCGCTGATTGATTTCAAACGAATGGCCAAAGAGAAAGCAGTAACTGCCAATACTATTGTTTTCAATAATTTAGTCAATTCTATTGAAGAATTCAACGACAATTGGGAAGTTCCGGCTGGCGAAAGTTGGCACAGTCGTTTCTTTTAAACTTTATTTAATGAAATATTTTTTGTTCAGAATAGGCTTATTCGCGGCACTGTTATTTTTGGTAACCAATTGTTCTTCCACCAAAAGTAATAAGACCAATGTGCCTTTGGTTAAGACCGAAACAGCGATTCCGGATCAAGATAGTGTTTCCTATGTTCAAACCGAACGAAAAAACTTTTTCCCTGAAACCGAAGCTGAAACTAAATGGGTTGACAGTATCTACAATCAATTTACTTTTGAAGAAAAAGTAGGACAATTGTTTATGGTGGCCGCTTATTCTAACAAAGATGCAGCGCATGTAGCCGAAATCGAAAAATTGGTTTGCGATTATAGAATCGGTGGTTTGATTTTCTTTCAAGGCGGACCAAAACGCCAGTCTCGACTCAGCAACCAATACCAATCCTTAGCCAAAGTGCCTTTGTTCATCGGAATTGATGCCGAATGGGGAATGAGCATGCGTTTGGATTCTACTTTTCGTTATCCTTTCAATATGACATTAGGCGCTATTCGAGATTTGAAATTGGTAGAGAAAGTTGGTGTGGCCATGGGCAAAGAAAGCAAAAGAATGGGTGTGCATTTCAATTTCGCACCGGTTTTAGACATCAATACTAATCCTAAAAATCCTATTATAGGTTATCGTTCTTTTGGCGAAAACAAAGTCAATGTAACCGAACATGCCATCGCTTTAATGAAAGGCGTACAAGGACAAGGTATTTTTTCGACGGGAAAACATTTTCCCGGTCATGGCGATACTTCAACCGATTCGCATCACGCTTTGCCGGTAGTCAATGCAACTTTGGAACACATTAAAAAAGTAGAGTTGTATCCTTATAAGAGAATGTTTGATGAAGGTTTGGTTTCAGTTATGGTAGCGCATTTGAATGTGCCAAGTTTGGAGCCGAGAGAGAATTATCCAACCTCTATTTCACAGCCTGTAGTTACTGATTTACTCAAAAAAGAATTGGCTTTTGATGGTTTGATTTTTACCGATGCCTTGAATATGAAAGGCGCCAGTAATTTCAAAAAACCGGGAGATATCGACTTAGAAGCTTTTTTAGCCGGAAATGATGTTCTCCTTTTTGCCGAAAACGTACCGCTGGCTGTAGAGAAAATCTGCGTAGCTTACCAAGATAGTATTATCTCTGAAAATCGTTTGGCGGAATCAGTGAAGAAGATTTTACGTTACAAATTCAAAGCCGGTTTAAGCAAATACGAGCCTGTAGAAGGAATCAACTTAGCCAAAGATTTGAATCCGAAGTCAAATGAAAGTTTGCAATACGAACTGTATGAAAATGCCGTTACCGTAGTGAAAAATGATGGTGTATTGCCGATTAGAAATCTAAACCAAAAGATTGCTTACGTGAAACTAGGCGATGATGCCAACAGCTCTTTTGTTTCTACGTTGAAAAAATATACTGAAGTTACCGAAGTCGCTGATGCCAATTTAGATTCATTGATGACCAAACTAACAGATTATGAAACCGTAATCATTGGTTACCACAAATCGGATAAGTCTTGGTGGCGTTCACCTGAATTGACGGTTCCTGAATTACAATTAATCGACTCTATTGCTGCCAAAAAGAAAGTGATTATCGATTGTTTTGCCAAACCGTATTCGCTTTCCAGAATTGTAAATTTTGAGGAAATCGAAGGCGTAATTGTTTCTTATCAGAATGGCGATATTGCTCAAGAAGTTTCAGCCGAGTTGATTTTTGGTGCTATAGCTGCTAAAGGAATGTTACCGGTTTCCATCAATAGCACTTTCAAAGCCGGCGATGGTTTTGCCACAGACAAATTGGATCGTTTGGGTTTCTGTACACCGGAAAATGTTGGCATGAGTTCAGAAAAATTGAACCAAATCGAAAAGATAGCCAACAAAGCCATAGACGGTAAAATGACACCTGGAGTGCAGGTTTTGGTAGCTCGTAAAGGCAAAGTCATTTACCAAAAATCTTTTGGTCACCATACTTATGAAAACAAAACCAGAGTCAAGAATACCGATTTGTATGATGTGGCTTCTTTGACCAAAATGGTAGCAACATTGCCTAACGTCATGCAACTATACGACCATCAAAGAGTGACTTTAGAAACAAAGCTTGACGAAATGTTGCCTGAGTTTAAAGGTTCCAATAAGCAACACATGACTTTCAAAGAGTTGATGTCACACTACGGCAGAATGCAAGCGTGGATTCCGTTCTATAAAGCTACAGTTGATGCCGATAAAAAACCAATGGAAAAATACTATCGAAAAATATATACTGCCGGATTTACCCAAAGAGTTTCCGATAGTTTGTACCTCCGTGATGATTACCATGACAGCATCATGAAACAAATCATCAACAGCCCATTAATGGACAAAAAGGAATACAAATACAGTGATTTTACATTTATCATCCTCAAAAAATATTTAGAGAAAGCCACCGGAAAATCTTTAGACCGATTGACTTACGACAATTTCTACAAGACTTTAGGAATGAATAACACTTTATACAATCCTTTGCAGAAGTTTGACAAAAGTGTGATTGCGCCAACTGAAATCGATTCTTATTTCCGTCACGATACCATTCAAGGCTATGTTCACGATATGGAAGCGGCGATGGAAAATGGAGTAGGCGGGCATGCCGGTATTTTTTCGAATTCGTTGGATGTGGCCAAAATGATGCAAATGTACCTTCAAAAAGGAAGTTACGGTAACGTACAATATTTTTCTACGTCAACTTTTGAAACCTTCAATACTTGCCATTATTGCGCAGAAGGTAATCGTCGTGGTTTAGGATTTGACAAACCGCAAATTAATGGTCCCGGGCCAACTTGTGGTTGTGTTTCGATGTCGAGTTTTGGCCATACCGGTTTTACGGGAACCATTGCTTGGGCTGATCCTGAAACGGAAATCGTTTATATCTTCTTATCCAACAGAACTTTCCCGGATTCTAATTTGCCCAACACACTTTCTAAAGAAAACATCCGCGAAGACATTCAGAAAGTGATTCAGGAAGCGATTATGGAGAAATAATAGTAGGCTGAAACCGCCAAAATTCTTCCTACAAAATACCAAAATCGAAAAGGCCGACTGTTAATTTGGAAAAAGCCATTTTTACCTTTGGGAACACTAGTAAATACAAGGCTTCAGGAAGTACCTGATGAGTTGTTCAATTCATCAGCATCATTTGCCCAACTCATCAGGCTCAGTTGATTAATTCATCAGCATCATTTTGACGACTGATGCGGATGGTTTTAATTTTTGTAGGAATATGAGAATTTTATTTGGGAGAATAAGCTAAATCCGAAGACAGGAAATTGATGTAAACGGTTGTTAACTTCGGTTTTTATTTTCGCTCAAAATACATAGTTCCGAATTCAAGTTTAAAAATAAGATTCTCATCATTCAGAAATTCAATTTCAGCATCCTCATCAAAACCTTCGTCCGACAAATCTCTTTTTTGACTTAATGTTTTTCCATCGTCAGCAATTTTATAACTGCCATTAATGGGTTCAGAGCTCTTTTTAGCATTGGTTGTAATGAATTTTCCATTAGCATTAAAACACACCACAGTGTTTTGAGTTTGCTGAATCAGCTCTTCTGAAAAATCATATTTGCCATTAAATTCTATTTTTTTAAAAGTCCAACAACCCAATATCTTTTCTGCACTGGTTTTTTGAGCTACAATGTTAGTAGTGGTGAAAGCAAAAAGTAGGAAGACCAATATTTTTAGATATTTCATTTTTAAATGTATAAGTTATGAAAATGGTAGCTAAATTAGGTAGTATATCCATTCCATTTCCTTAGCTAATATACTAAAAATACCACAAGCAGTCAAAGCAGCGTTTTTATTTGAAAATCATTTTAACAGTCCTTAGGGATAAAGCGCTTTATTTTTCCTTAATTTCGTGATACGAAAAACACAGTATGAAAATAGCAATAGTTTGTTATCCTACATTTGGAGGTTCCGGTGTCGTTGCCACAGAACTCGGACTGGAATTGGCCCATCGCGGTCACGAAATCCATTTTATAACCTACAGACAACCGGTGCGTTTGGCGCTTTTAAACCCCAATGTGCATTACCACGAAGTAAACGTTCCTGAATATCCTTTGTTTCATTACCAACCTTATGAATTGGCGTTGTCCAGTAAGTTGGTTGATATGGTGAAATTATACAAAATCGAATTGTTACACGTGCATTATGCCATTCCACATGCGTATGCCGGTTATATGGCCAAGCAAATGTTGAAAAGTGAAGGCATCAAGATTCCCATGGTGACCACATTGCACGGAACCGATATTACTTTGGTAGGCAATCATCCGGTATATAAAACGGCAGTCGCTTTTAGTATCAATAAATCGGACATAGTGACTTCGGTTTCCCAAAGTTTGAAAGACGATACGCATAAACATTTCAATATAAAAAAGGAAATTCACGTTATACCCAATTTTATTGAGTTGGATAAAATACGCAACGAGAGTTTAATCTCTTGTCAGCGCTCGGTCATGGCGAAAAAAGAAGAGCGAATCGTGACACACATCAGTAACTTCCGAAGGGTAAAACGCATTCCGGATATCATTAAGATTTTTTATAAAATCCAACAAAAAATACCGGCCAAGCTAATGATGGTAGGCGATGGGCCTGAAAAAGCCAAAGCGGAACAGTTGTGTGAAGAATTGGGCATCCAAGACAAAGTGATTTTCTTTGGCAACAGCAACGAAATTGACCAAATTTTATCCTTTTCCGATTTGTTTTTACTACCGTCAGAAACTGAGAGTTTTGGTTTGGCTGCTTTGGAAGCAATGGCATGGAGTGTTCCGGTAATATCGAGCAATTCCGGTGGTTTGCCTGAGGTGAATTTTGATGGTGTTTCAGGTTACCTGAGTAATGTTGGCGATGTAGACCATATGGCCGAAAATGCTTTGAAAATATTGGCTGACGACGAAACTTTAAGTCAGTTTAGAGCCAATGCTTTAGATGTAGCCAAACAATTTGATATCAAAAAAATACTTCCGTTATATGAAAATCTGTACCTTCAAGCCATAAATAACACCAAATGAGAAAAGTAATTCCGGCCCTTTTAGTATTGTTTTTAGCTTCTTGTTCTTCTACGAAAGCACCGGTAAGCAAACAATTGTATGAAGTATTAACCACTAATGACGATGGCGGTGCTAACATCAAATTTTATGAAATTTTGACTGAGCCAAAGGAAATCATGATGTTATTAGGAGATGAAACTTTGCGTAAAAAAATAAGCAAGGACGATACGACCAACAGTAATTTTATTATTCTGAACTCGGGACCAACAAAGGAAAGTTACAACAGAATTAAAGTGGAAAAAGTAATTGAAACCGCTACTAATATTGAAGTTTATGTCAAAGACAGTCAAAAGAGTACTGAACCGGATTTAGCCGACGAGAATATTTCTTTTCCTTATACGATTATCAAGATCAATTCGAAGAAACCAATAGTGATTAAATAAAAAAATCCCGCCGATTAAGGTGGGATTTTTTATATTACGTAATATGGATTACCATTTGTAACGAATACCTAAAGCGATGTCCGGACCAAAACTATCTTCTCTGTAATCGTCAGAGTTGAAATAAATCTCAGGTCTGAAATCTAAAGATATTTGAATTGGCGCTTCTTTGAAGTTGTATTCTATACCAATATCTCCGGCAGCCAAAAGGATTGTTCCACTATCGCTAAAACCACCTTGGTCATAACTCCAGCTTCCGATACCACCACCTACACCGGCATACCAATTAAAACCACCATCAATATTCCAAACCCATTGGTACAAACCAACCAATTTGAAAGCATCAACATTTTTACTGTTTCTCCAGCCTAAGTCTAATTCCAAACGATTATTGCTTCCTAAACCTCTTTGGTATGATATCTCACCACCAAAACCATCATTGTCTCCTAAACGCAATCCTAATGCATTCTTTGAAATGTCTTGAGCTTGTGTGCTGAATGCTAATCCTACTAGCATCAAGGCACTTAGAAATAATTTTTTCATAATTCTTGAATTAATTTTTGTTTTTGTTAAAGAATAAAATCGAAATTGTAGTAACAATTCTACTAAAACAAAGGTAGGTGTTTAATTTGTTAAGGGTTTACATAATATCTGTTAAAAGTTATAGAATTTCGATTTTCCTAAATATCAAATAATCTCATATCAAATTTCGGTAAATAATTTCAAAAAACTATATTTGTTTAAAACATTGAATAATGGCCGGAAACAGTTACGGAACACTTTTCAGATTAACTACTTTTGGAGAGTCTCACGGTGAAGCACTTGGCGGAGTTATTGATGGTTGTCCTCCCGGAATGATAATTGATATGGAGGCAATCCAACTCGAAATGCAACGCAGAAAACCGGGTCAGTCCACTATAGTGACCCAAAGAAAAGAAGAAGATGAAGTACAATTTCTTTCCGGAATTTTTGAAGGTAAAACGACAGGAACACCCATAGGTTTTATCGTTCCCAACACCAACCAAAAATCAGAGGATTACTCACACATTAAAGATAGTTACCGACCAAGTCATGCCGATTATGTTTATGAGAAAAAATACGGCATTCGAGATTATCGCGGTGGTGGAAGAAGTTCGGCCAGGGAAACTGCTTGTCGTGTTGTAGCCGGCGCTATTGCTAAACAGGTTTTAAGTGCTATAAAAATCAATGCTTTTGTATCTTCTGTAGGTGATATTTTTATTGACAAACCTTATCAGGATTTAGATTTTTCTTTAACAGAAAGCAATGCCGTTCGTTGTCCGGATTTGGCGACAGCGGAGAAAATGGAAAATTACATCAAAGAAATCCGTAAAGAAGGCGACACTGTTGGTGGCACCATTACTTGTGTGATTCAAAATGTGCCCATAGGTTTGGGTGAACCCGTGTTTGATAAGCTTCATGCCGAATTAGGCAAAGCCATGTTATCTATCAATGCGGTTAAAGGGTTTGAATTTGGCAGCGGATTTTGTGGTGCGAGAATGAAAGGCAGTGAGCACAATGATTTATACAACGAAGATGGTACTACGAGAACCAATCTTTCCGGCGGAATCCAAGGCGGAATTTCTAACGGTATGGATATTTATTTTAGAGTGGCTTTTAAACCGGTGGCGACTTTAATCCAAAAACAAGAAGTGCTAACCAATCAAAATAGTATAGTAGAACAACAAGGCAAAGGCCGACATGATCCTTGTGTGGTACCAAGAGCCGTCCCGATAGTCGAGGCTATGGCTGCCTTAGTGTTAGCCGATTTTTATTTGATAAACAAAACATACCTATAAATAGTATTCAGTATTCAGTAATTTGTTGGCAGTTAGATTAAACTGAAAATAGAGACTGAAGACTGAGACTCAAACCTGAATAAAATGAATACAATCCATACTCAAAAGAAGTCTTTTTTCTCCAATCTTACTGTTCAAATTCTGATTGCCATGCTTCTTGGAGCAATTCTAGGTATTTATATTCACAATAATTTTGACACAGAATTCGCCAAAAATTTCAGTGATAAAATAAAAATGTTGGCCACCATTTTTATTCGTTTGGTTCAAATGATTATTGCGCCGTTAGTGATTACAACTTTAGTTGTTGGAATTGCGAAACTGGGTGATATAAAATCGGTTGGGCGAATAGGAGGAAAGGCCATGGGCTGGTTTTTTACGGCTTCCTTTATATCTTTATTAATAGGATTGTTTTGGGTTAATATTTTACAGCCCGGCGTTGGCTTAAATTTATCCGGTGTGGATGTTTCAACAGCAACTGAAGTGACGGATAAAACCAAAAGTTTTTCGACTCAGAATTTTGTAGAACACATTATTCCTAAAAGTGTATTTGAGGCATTGGCCACTAATGAAATTCTTCAAATTGTGATTTTCTCTATTTTCTTTGGATTGGCAGCGGCATCTATTGGTGATCATGCTAAACCGGTTGTTAAAGTTTTGGACGTCATTTCACATATTATTCTTAAAATGGTAAATTATGTGATGAAGTTTGCGCCATTAGGTGTTTTTGGCGCTATTGCCGGTGTTTTTGCTATTAGAGATTTACAAGAATTGTTGATTACTTATGCTAAATTCTTCGGTTCATTTATGGTCGGGATTTCATCGCTTTGGGTGGTGCTTTTGCTGATAGGTTATTTGTTCTTAAAAGGACATATGACCACTTTATTAAAACGAATTACCGGTCCGATAATCATAGCTTTTGGGACAACCAGTAGTGAAGCTGTTTTTCCAAAATTAACGGAAGAGTTAGAACGATTAGGCGTTAAAGATAAAATCGTATCATTCATGTTGCCGTTAGGATATTCTTTCAACCTTGATGGAAGCATGATGTACATGACTTTTGCCAGTATTTTTATTGCACAAGCTTATGGTGTTCATCTCGATTTACCAACCCAAATGACAATGCTATTAGTTTTGATGCTTACCAGTAAAGGAATTGCAGGTGTTCCCAGAGCGAGTTTAGTGGTGGTTGCTGCTACTTGCGGAATGTTCGATATTCCAATAGAAGGAATTGCATTAATACTTCCAATTGATCATTTTTGTGACATGTTCAGAAGTGCAACAAACGTTTTAGGAAATGCTCTCGCCACGACTGTAGTAGGGAAATGGGAAAAAGATAGTTAAAGTTTATTTCTTTTAGGAAATACTTTATACATTTGGACTTTTAAAACTAAAAAATAATAATTATGAAAAAACTTTTACTTTCTTTATTAATTGCATCGTCTTCATTTGTAAGTGCACAGGTGCTTCAAAGTGATGATTTTGAAGGATTGAATCTTGGTGATATAGGAACAAATTTAACAGGAGTTACACCTGGACAAGGTGGTTGGTTTACGGCTAATGGTGCAGGAGGAACAAATGGAAGCAACAGTAATTATCAAATTATAAGTCTTGATGGTGATCCAAATGGACAATCATTACAATTAACTGGATCAAATGCTGCAACTGGAACTCGCTTTATGTGGAAAGACGGATTAATTGATAGTTGGGCAGGACGAACACAGGATAATGATATTATTGAAGTTGAATTTGATTTTAATCCATTAGGTGCATCAACAAGTCTCAATGGGTTTAGAGTTTATATTTATAGTGATGATACACCAGCACTGGTATTGGCAGGAATTGGAATAGCTAGTAATGCAGTGGTTAATACTGTTAATTACTCAAATATGGTTCAAGGTTTTGGACATTGGACATCAACTCCCGGAACAGGTACTTATTCTTTTGGATTAGGAGCTACGGCTGCAACTCAAATAGTTTTAACAGAGAATACATGGGTAAGATTAGGTTTTAGTTTTAATACAGTAACTGGTGAAATTAAATGGAAAGGACCAGATTTTAATGTAACATTTAATGGTAATGTAAATTTCCCAGTTATAACTGCAGGTAAACAACCTGGAGAAATGGATTTTGTTGTTGCCGCCGGTACAGGAAATGTAGTTGCTGATGAGGCTTTGTTTGATAATTTTGTGATGAGAGCTTCTTCTACAGATACATTATTAGGAACTGATGAAGTTGTTAGCCGTGCTAATGCATTTTCAGTTTATCCAAACCCTGCTAATGATTTCGTGAAAGTTTCTTCTTATGATTATTCAATCAATAAAGTTGAAATGACTGATATCAATGGAAGAGTTGTTAAAACAATCTCAAACAATAGCAATGAGATTCAAATTGATTTATCTGATTTGTCTCAAGGAGTTTATGTTATGAGAATAACTTCAAGCGAAGGAGTTTCTGCTACTAAGAAAATTGTAAAACAATAATTTTACACTTCTAAATAAAAAAAACGACTAAGGAGACTTAGTCGTTTTTTTTGTTCTTACTATTCATCATAAAGAAGACAGCTGAAATGATACCAATGATGACTAAGGCGAAAATGCCAATCATAATAAAGGCGCCATTGTCCCAAGAGTAAAGCGAAAAATTTAATGAAGTCATGATTTATCGAATTTAGGTTTGTCAAATTTAAACTGATAAATTAACAATAATTATGATAAATATCATCCTAAGAATTTTGCCTTGAGTTCCGGCGTAGGAATCATGCATGCTTCTTGTTTCCCATACCATTTGTAACGGTTTCGGGCAACATAATCGTAAACACTATTTGAAATAAATTTGGGTAAGATGGTCAGTATTTGAAGCAAGCGGTAAACTCCACCAAACTCTTTTATGATTTTCAAAGCCGCTTCCGATTTATAGTAGTAAGCTTTCGTGGGTTCATACATGATAATACTATCAGTATTTGTCGTGTCTATGCCAATGTGCTTTATGATTTTTAAACCTAATTCTGATTGCAAAGGAACAAACCGGAAAACATCTTTTGAATCATGTTTAATCACATATTGTACGGACGAATTGCAAAGATTGCAAACGCCGTCAAAGAGAATAATTTTTTTGTCTATTGGTAAATCTGCTATTTCCATGATGCTATTTTGCTTGTACAAATTCTAATTGTTCCAAACTCACTTTCGAAGTAAAGATACCATAATTTACGACCGCTTTATTTTTCTCAATTTTGTCAATAGTGCCAACGGATTTTCCGTCAACCATTCGAACACGGTCTCCGATTTTTAGAGTCACTTTCGGCTTTTCAGCTTCTTGTTTTTGGGCTTTGATTTTCTTCTCTTTCTTTGCGGTACGAATTTCTTCTACTTTGACTTTGACTTCTTCAACGACCTTTTTCTGAATAATTTCAATTTCCTTTTTCTCTTTAACAGTAGCTTTTTTGCGTTTAGAGTTTTCGATTTCTACTATTTTCAATAACTCGCCAATCAATACTTTTTTGTCTTTATTGTTGAAATATTTCTCCGAAAGATCATCCACTTTTTGTCCCATATAAATCAAACGCTGATTCGCATCATACAATTCCTGATAACGCTCCAATTTATCCTGAATCTTAGCATTGATGCCTTCCATCTTTTGGCGCCCTTCACGGGCTTTGGTTTCTTCTTCTTTCAGATTTAACGAGGTTTTCTCTAGTTTAGAACGTTCTTTTTGTAAAGTGGCAATTGTTTTGTCAAAACGTACTTTCCCGCCTTCAATTTTCTTTTTGGCGCGATTGATTAAGCCATATGGAATACCATTTTTCAAGGCGACTTCAAAAGTAAACGAACTTCCGGCTTGACCTAAGATCAATTTGTACATCGGTTCCAATGATTTTTCATCGAAAAGCATATTGGCATTCGAGGCAAAAGGCAATTCATTCGCCAAAATCTTCAAATTAGAATAATGCGTGGTAATAATTCCGAATGCTTCGCGATGGTAGAATTCTTCTAAGAAAATTTCTGCCAAAGCACCGCCCAATTCCGGATCGGAACCGGTTCCGAATTCGTCTATTAAGAATAAGGTTTTGGCGTTGCACTTTTTCAAGAAGTAATTCATATTCTTTAAGCGATAACTATACGTGCTCAAATGATTTTCTATCGATTGGTTGTCTCCAATGTCAGTCAGAATTCTATCAAACAAAAACGTTTCGCTGCGTTCGTGCACCGGTATCAAAATTCCGCATTGCAACATCAATTGTAGCAAACCAACGGTTTTGAGCGAAATGGTTTTTCCACCGGCATTCGGTCCTGAAATCACTATAATTCTACTGTTATTGTTTAATTCAATAGTTTGCGGAAAGGTTTTCTCCTTTTTCTCCAAATTGTTCAAAAACAAAATAGGATGGAAGGCATCTCTGAAAAATAATCTTTTCTCTTCAATAATGTTCGGCAAAATCGCATTGATTTTACGTGCATATTTGGCTTTAGCTGAAACCACATCTATATCACTCAGAAAATCTTGGTATTGTTTTAACAAGTCGATAAACGGCCGAATGTCATTGGATAGCTTCTTTAAAATCTTGGTAATTTCTTCTCGTTCTTCGTATTCCAAATTGCTCAATTCTCGTGAATAACGCAAAGTCGCTTCGGGTTCGATATAAGCAATGCTTCCCGTTTTGGAACTGCCTAAAATGGAACCTTTCACCTTTCGACGGTACATCGCTAAAACGGCTAAAACGCGTCGGTTTTCAACGAAACTTTCTTTGATTTCATCTAAATAACCTAAGCCGTTGTATTGGCTTAATGCCTGACCAAAACTTTGGTTCACTTTACCGCGAACTAGGCTCATATCTCGGCGAATATTGATTAAATCGGGCGAAGCATTGTCTTTGATTTCGCCATATTTGTCAACGACTTCATCAATTTTTTGAATGAGGTATTTAGTGTATTCAACTTGCGTTGCTTTCTCGTTTAATTTAGGATAATAATCGTGGAATTTCTTTAAGAATAACAATAAGACATTTACCGTTTCCGAAAGCGTGGCCATTTTTCTGAAACTACCAACTTCCAGAAAACTATCTTCAATAGCTAAGAATTTGATGTCATGGGTAATATTCTCAAAGCCGTGATTCGGAATGGCGTTATTGTTGGTAAATGAGGATAAATATTCCGACGTTTGCAACAGCGCATCCATCAAGGTTTCCTTGTTTTTAAAAGGAACAATTTCCAATGCTTTTTGTTTGCCAATTTCAGTGTTACATCGATCTGAAATGGTTTGCAAAATTGTATTAAATTCTAAATCCTTTAGTGTTTTATCTGTAATCGATATCATTCAATCAATGTCTTTGGTTCAAAGTTACAAAGGATAGAATCCATATTGCAACAGAAAATAGTATTTTTGGTAAAATTTTATGAGATGTTAATCAAATTGCATTCTTCTTGGCATGACCAACTTTCAGACGAGTTTGAAAAACCTTATTTTAAGCAACTCACAGATTTTGTCAAAAGCGAGTATACCAATCATAAATGTTTCCCCATTGGAACTCAAATCTTTTCCGCTTTCGACCATTGTCCGTTCGACAAAGTCAAAGTGGTAATCATCGGTCAAGATCCGTATCATGGTTTCGGGCAAGCCAACGGATTGTGTTTCTCGGTGAATGATGGTATTGCTTTTCCACCATCATTAATCAATATTTTTAAAGAAATTCAAGCCGATGTAGATTTGCCTATTCCGATTTCGGGGAATTTAGAACGTTGGGCAGACCAAGGCGTTTTATTGCTGAATGCCACATTAACGGTTCGTGAAAGTGAAGCAGGAAGTCATCAAAATCAGGGTTGGGAAGTCTTTACCGACGCGGTGATTCAAAAAATATCTGATACAAAAGAAAACGTAGTGTTTCTACTTTGGGGCGGATTCGCCAAAAAGAAAGGCGCTAAAATTAATCGTGACAAACACCATGTTTTAGAAACCGGACATCCATCACCATTGAGTGCCAATCGCGGATTGTGGTTTGGCAACAAACATTTCAGTAAAACCAACGTTTATTTGAAAAGTATTGGTAGAACCGAAATTCAGTGGTGATTTAATTGACGTTGAAATAAAAATAACCACCACTGTCAAGGTTAGACACGGCGGCATTTAAATTTACAATCAGGTTTTTTGTTGAATTCTGTGAAACCAATTCTACGCTGTTGGTTGACGAACTATTATAACCAAAGGTTAATCGGTAATTTCCGGCGGTTAATAATGGGAAACCAACATCATATCGATAATATTCATCCACAGTGTTGTATTCGCAAATCGCATAAACGTAAGCGCCATTTTGAGCATTTCCGGCGTTGATGTCTAATTGGTTGTCATTTACCGTAACTACTTCCCAATCGGTAGCGTTTATTTTTCGTTCAATCACATAAGAAAATACAAATTGAGGAGCATTTCCGGTTGTTCTGTAAATATCCAACAAATTGGTTTCACCCGGTTCGGGAATGTATCTTGCTAAATCGGCTTTTACATATAAATAATCACCAACATTGTAAGTCGTTTGAGGTGGAAAAGTAACGATGTTATTGCCGCCTTCTACATAAATGGTTTTGTAAAAGGTGTCATCGTTGGTATCGCAGTTGGTCATTAAGGCTGCAACAAATAGTAAAGCGAGGTATGATAATTTTTTCATGTTTTCTGTATTAAAATCGGTAGCCTAAATTAAATCCAACTCTTGAAATCACATCCGGACTTTCATCGCGGTTGGTTAGGTTGGAACCAAATCCGGCCAAAAATTCCAGGACAAAAGCGTCTTTGAGGTACATTTTATAGCCTAATCCACCGCCCAAACCAAAATCGGTGTATTCTGATTTTTTGGTAGTGTAATAACCGTTTAAATTTTCATCTTCTAAGCGTATAATTTCTTTGTAATCTCCACCATTATACGAACCGAATACTTCCGCAAAGTAGAAACTTTTTTTGCCTTTAGACAATTGGTATCTCACATACGGATTGAATTCAAATTTTGGGACATTATTTCTGTAACCATTATCAAAATCTTCATTCAACTGTTTGCTGTCGGAAAAATTGACATTGAAACCGGTAGAGAAATTGCCGCCAAAGAATCGTTCGTAACTCAAACTGGCTTTTTGCCAAACTAGCGCCGACAAAACATCGACTCTGAATTCATTTTTCTTATTGTCCAACGGAGTAGTTTCTTGGGCTTGTGAACCCAAAGAAATCAACAGAAATAGGCAAAGCAATTTTTTCATTATGGTTTGTTTTATAGGAAACGAATATAGTAAATAAAATAGTCAGAAATTGTTAAACCCCGAAGAATTATTCCAGCGTTAAGGCACCCAAAATTTCCTCATTCATAAAAGGACCACCGGGATATTTGGCGGTGTAATCTAAGTTAAGCCAAATGTTACCTCGTTCATCAATATGGTAATTGATGGTTTTGTTTTTACTTTCCAGAGGGAAAAGAACTTTTTTTATCGCATAGTTTATTTTCTCCAAATCTTTTTGGGTTCCGATATACAATTCGGGATAAATATGTCCTTTGGTGTGAATGAGTCGCGTCGTTCCGCCAATAGATTTAATGCAAGCCGCCATGAAAATAGAATGGTCATCACAATCACCGGAAAGATATTGTAGTGACTCAGTTGCTTTGGCAATATAATCGCGTCCTTTGGGGTCACTTACATAATTCCAATTCGAATTGATTTCTTTGAAAACCGCAAAAGACTGAATTATGGTGAAGTACTCATGATATCCTTTTACGTCCTTAAAATGCTTGGCAGTAGCCATGATGGCAAAGTTTCTTATTTTCGGATTTTGGTATTCGATAGCATCTAAAATTTTGGACTTATTGGGAAAAGGTAAAAGTTTTGAGATGATAATGTCTTGCGGATAAGGATCATCATTCATGGTGTAAATCATGGTGCGATAGTCTTCGAATACACTTTCAAATCCATAATCGCTGAATAAACTACCGTAGCCAAGAACGAGAAAATAAAGGATAACAGAAATCAAGGTTACTCTTCGCAGCGCTCTTAAGATAAATTGGATAACGACAAGAATAAGAATAAAGAGTAAGATTCTGTCAATGTGATTGGCCCAATCAAGTGTAATGAAATTGTTGTGGGCGATGATGAAAATCGGAATGGTAATCAGAATGTTCAGCACAAAAATGATAATCAAATCCCAAGGACTTTTTATCCTGAATTTTTCTTTCAGTTGCTGATAAGTAAGATTTCCTATTTTGATCATATTGCCAAAGGTAAAAGCTAAACGGCTTTCACGATTTCAGCAAAAGTACCTTTTTTATCTATAATTTTGAGGTCAAACAACTGATTTTGAATTTTGTTTAACACTTTTTCTTCCAAAGGTTTTTGCGACCATTTGGTAAGCGATAACCATTCTTGGATATCTTCTAGTTTTTGATTGTATTTAGAAGCCAAAGTTCTGTCAATACTCGGAATATCTTTAAAATCAGCAGTAGTGTTATTGATGATGTCCAAAATCAAATCAACGGTTTGAAAGTGGTCTTCAAAGAATTCATTTCGCACCGCAATTACAAAACAAGGCCAAGGTGTTGGACAATCGGCTATGCGACGAAAAATGCCATTGTCTACTAACGGTTTGGTCATAAAACGTTCCCACAAAAAGTAATCGGCTTTACTAGTCGTTAATGCTTCAACCGCGCCGTCAATGGTGTTGACGATTTCAAACTGTAGTGTTTCGGTGTTCCAGTTTTGGTTTTGGGCATTGACATAAGACATCAAATGCGAGCCGGAACCATAACGTGAAATTGCTGCTTTGGTGTTTTCTAAATCGGCTAAAGTTTGGTAGGATGAATTAGCACCCACATGAATGCCCCAAATTAGCGGACTTTCCACATAAACCTGAACAATTGAACTTGGGTTTCCTCCAACAATATCTTTTATGATGCCTTCCGTCAGAATTACAGCAATATCGGTTTCGCCATCGCGTAGCATTTGACACATTTTACCCGTGCCTTCCGGAATGTCAGTCCATTGTAAGTCGATACCGGCTTGGAGAAACTCACCGCTTTCGATGCACAAATGCCAAGGCAAATTAAAATGTTCGGGAACGCCTGTTATTTTTACGGTTTTCATTTAGATTTTTAGACTTCTTAGATTATTAGATAGAACTTTGTTTTTAATTGTTAGCTTCTAACTATTTGAAGCGAAGCGTATCTGTAGCCCAAAGGGCGTTTCTATTGATCTGCGATAGCAGGATTTTCCATTTGCCACCATTTCCAAATGACGCCGTCTTTATCGGGATAGTCTTCCATGAATTTCATGCCGACTTTTTGCAAAATATGGTTGGAAGCGCCGTTGTCAAAATGAGTATAGGCATTCATTTTGTCTATTTTCATTTGGTTGAAACCATAGTCGAGCCAAGCTATTGAAGCTTCGGTGGCGAAACCTTTGCCCCAAAATTTTTGGTTTAAGCGATAACCATAATCGTAGAAATTGGTATTGCCGTTTTCTACATGGTCATCGACAAATTTGATGCCTGTCCAACCGATGAATTCGTTAGTTTCTTTTACAATTGTGGCAAAACGACCGATATTATTTCTTTCGTATTGACTGCGAACGTATTCAATAACTTTAATGACTTCGTCTATTTTTTGTACCGGAGTTTGCCAAAGGTATTTGTGTACTTCCGGATTTTTATCCATGGCAAACATGGCTTCGGCATCGGAAAGTTCGAGCGGGCGAAGTAAAAGACGATTTGTTTCTAAAATTAAATTCATTTTTTTTTAATTAGCCCCGATAGAAGCAAGTATCCTTTTTTTTAAGAAAAGCACTTCTCCCGAAACTTCGGGATGCGCTCAATGTGACAAAAAAAAGATACTGCGGATAGCGGGAAATAGCTCCTAAAATTTATTCTGCCAATTTGTTCAAAGCATAGGCAATCAACGCATCGACAGCTTTGTATGGATCTTCGCTGAAAGTTCCTGTTGCTCTGTTGGCGATAATAGCGTTTAGCGACAAACATTCGTGACCTAAAAGCTTGCCTAAGCCGTAAATGGCGCCGGTTTCCATTTCTAAGTTGGTCATTTTGATGCCTTCAAATTCGAAGCGGTCCATTTTGCTGTTCAAATCGGCATCTTGAATTTCGAGGCGCAAAACGCGTCCTTGCGGTCCGTAAAATCCGCCGGCTGTTCCGGTGAAACCTTTGAATATTTGATCGCTTTCCATTCTTTTTTCGAGTGTTTCGGAACAGGCGATGACATAAGGTCTGCCTTTTCTTGCATCCCAATTGGTTTGAGTGATGAAGGCTTCTTCCATCGCTTTTTCGGAAATGTCATCAATTAGGTAGGAGCGAAGCATGTTGTCTAATCCCAGCCCGAAGCGACTCATGACAAAGCTGTCACAAGGAATATCGGCTTGCAATGAACCCGAAGTTCCAATTCTGACAATGTTTAAAGACGTTAGCTGTTCTTTAGGTTTGCGGGTTTCTAAATCGATGTTGACTAAAGCATCCAATTCGTTCATGACAATGTCAATGTTGTCCGGTCCGATTCCGGTAGACATTACGGTCATTTTTTTGCCTTTGAAATAACCGGTTTGGGTTTTGAATTCGCGTTTTTGAGTGGAGAATTCAATGCTGTCAAAGAACTGTGTAATTTTTTCTACACGGTTTTGGTCACCTACGAAGATGATGTCGTGGGCAATATGTTCCGGCTTTAGGTTTAGGTGATAAACGCTGCCGTCGGGGTTTAGGATTAATTCAGAGGATTGTATCATTATTGAGTTATGAGTTATGAGTTATGAGTTATGAGTTTTTACTTTCTAACGACAACTCTATTATCTATTTTCTTTTCTCTTGCTTCTAAATCATCCGCCAACGCGTTTGGTTTTGAAGCCTTTGTCTTTAAGCAGGTTCATTATTTTATCGCGATAATCGCCTTGAATAATGATGGTGCCGTCTTTGAAAGTACCGCCCACACTGAGTTTGGTTTTGATTTCTTTGGCTAAGACTTTAAAATCTTCGTCGCTGCCTTCGTAACCTTCGATGATGGTGGTGGCTTTGCCTTTTCTTTTTTCATATTTGCAAATCATGGGCGCTGCCTGAATGAATAGCTCGTGATTTTCTTCGCGAACTGCTTCCGGTTCGTTTGATGGTTCGTGGTCGGGGAAGAGTTTTTTTAATTGTTCTTGTAAGTCCATTTTTTTAAGTTGCTAAGTGACTGAGTGACTTAATCGCTGAGTTCTTTTCTTAGGCACTCAGAAACTTAGGTACTCCGCTACACGAAAAAAACCAAAAAAGACATCAAGTGTTTAACTCAATGTCTTTAATGAAATTATTGAATTAACTTTTTACTTTTTAAGTCCTAGTTCAACTAGTCTTTCGTTAAGATATTCACCGGCGGTGATGTCTTCAAATCCTTTTGGATGATCGGCATCGATACATTTTTCTAAACAGTTTAATGGCATATTGCTAACGGGATGCATAAAGAACGGAATAGAAAAACGAGAGGTTCCCCATAATTCTCTTGGCGGATTCACTACTTGGTGAATCGTTGATTTCAATTTATTGTTGGTGTGACGTGATAACATGTCACCTACATTAATCATCAATTCGTCGGGTTGTGCCATAGCATCAATCCAGTCACCATTGTGATTTTGTACTTGTAATCCTTTACCTTGAGCGCCCATTAAAAGCGTAATCAAGTTGATATCACCGTGAGCAGCGGCACGAACGGCGCCGTCTTTTGGTTCGTCAGTAATTGGCGGATAATGAATAGGTCTTAAGATACTGTTTCCGTCTTTGATATAGTTGTCAAAATAATATTCGTCTAAACCAATGTACAATGCCAAAGCTCTCAATACATAAACCCCTGTTTTTTCTAACATTCTGTAGGCTTCTTTCCCAACTTCATTGAAGTGTGGCAATTCAGAAACGGTTACATTGTCAGGATATTCGCTGGCGTATTTTGAACCTTCGCTAACGTATTGTCCAAAGTGCCAAAATTCTTTTAAATCACCAGCCGAACGACCTTTGGCATGTTCTTTTCCAAAAGACACATAACCACGTTGGCCGCCGATTCCGGGAATTTCATAATTGGCTTTGGTTTCCAATGGCAAGTTGAAAAAATTACGCACTTCGGCGTATAAATCACTTACCAGTTTGTCATCAAGAAAATGACCTTTTAGTGCTACGAAGCCAATGTCTTCGTAAGCTTTTCCGATTTCATTTACAAATTTTTGTTTACGTGCCGGATCATCCGACAGGAAATCACGTAAGTCAACACTTGGAATTTGTTGCATACTACTAAAACTTTTTTGTTAATAACTCAGGTTGGAAAAACTCCAACGATAACTACAAATGTAACTAATTTTTGAATAGAAAAGTTCAAAGTTGTTAACAATTCTCGTATCAGTTTTTACTCATTCAAATAGATTTCTTTGACTTTCCCCTAAAAAACTACAACGATTGAAATCTGTTTTTATACTTTTGCAACGCTAAAATAAACCAGATGAATTTCGATAGAAAAGAGTTATCCAACCTACAATTATTAGATTTATATAAAAGGCTACTTAAACCAAGATTGATAGAAGAAAAAATGCTGATCTTGTTGCGTCAAGGGAAAGTGTCTAAATGGTTTTCCGGCATTGGTCAGGAAGCCATTTCAGTAGGAATTACTGCCGCTTTAGACAAAGACGAATACATTTTGCCTATGCACAGAAACTTGGGTGTGTTTACCGGAAGAGACATTCCGTTACACCGTTTGTTTTCCCAATGGCAAGGCAAGAAAACCGGTTTTACCAAAGGACGTGATCGTTCATTCCACTTTGGCACTCAAGAATTCAAAATCATCGGAATGATTTCGCATTTGGGACCGCAAATGGGCGTGGCTGATGGTATTGCTTTGGCTAATAAATTAAAGAAAAACGGAAAAGTTACTGCAGTTTTCACCGGAGAAGGAGCCACTTCTGAAGGTGATTTTCACGAAGCGTTGAATATTGCTGCTGTTTGGGAATTACCTGTTTTATTTGTCATTGAAAATAACGGATATGGTTTATCGACACCCACGAATGAACAATATCGTTGTGAGAACTTAGCTGATAAAGGACTTGGTTATGGTATGGAAAGTCATATCATTGATGGGAATAATATCCTTGAGGTATACACCAAAATAGCAGCATTAAAAGCGTCGATGGTTGATAATCCACGTCCGGTTTTATTAGAGTTTAAGACCTTTAGAATGCGTGGACACGAAGAAGCAAGCGGAACCAAATATGTTCCGCAAGAGTTAATGGACCTGTGGGCCATTAAAGACCCGATTTCAAATTACAGAGATTATCTGCTTGAAGTAAGTGTGCTTTCGGAAGAAGAAGACGAAAAGATTAAGAAAGCCATTAAAGCAGAAATTGATGAACATTGGGCGATTACCATAGCCGAACCGGATTGTGAAGCTGATTTAGCTGAAGAACTTAATGATATGTATGAACCGTATGAGTTCGAAGTCTTTAATCATGGCGATGCAGTTGAGAATATTCGCGTCGTGGATGCTATTTCAAATGCCTTACGTCAATCAATGGAACGTCATGATAATTTGGTTATCATGGGTCAAGACATCGCAGAGTATGGTGGCGCTTTTAAAATTACGGATGGTTTTGTGACGCAATTTGGTAAAGAAAGAGTTCGCAACACACCAATCTGTGAAAGTGCCGTGGTTTCCGCTGCGAATGGTTTGTCTATTAATGGACACAAAGCGATTGTAGAAATGCAATTTGCCGATTTTGTTTCCACGGGATTTAATCCGATTGTGAATCTTCTGGCCAAACAGCATTACCGTTGGAATGAGAAAGCCGATGTAGTAGTTCGTATGCCTTGTGGTGGTGGAACTCAGGCCGGACCTTTTCACTCGCAAACTAATGAAGCTTGGTTTACCAAAACCCCGGGATTGAAAGTCGTTTATCCTGCATTTCCGTATGATGCCAAAGGCCTATTGAATACAGCTATAAATGATCCGAATCCGGTGATGTATTTTGAACATAAGCAATTGTACCGCTCGGTTTACCAAGAGGTACCGACTGATTATTATACGATTCCTTTTGGGAAAGCATCTTTACTGAAAGAAGGAAGTCAAGTGACTGTTATTTCATTTGGCGCCGGAGTACATTGGGCTTTGGAGACTTTGAATAAACATACAGATATTAGCGCAGACTTGATTGATTTGCGTTCATTACAACCTTTGGATACTGAAGCTATTTTTACTTCAGTAAAAAAGACAGGTAAAGTGATTATACTCCAGGAAGATACTTTATTTGGTGGCGTATCAAGTGATATTTCAGCGATGATTATGGAACAGTGTTTTGAGCATTTGGATGCGCCGGTGCGAAGAGTAGGAAGTTTAGAAACTGCTATTCCTTTTGTAAAAGCGTTGGAAGACCAATATTTGCCCAAAGAGCGTTTTGAAAAAACTTTATTGGAATTATTAGCTTATTAAACTATTTATTTTTACCATAACTTTATACAAAGGCACTACAATAGTTAGTGCCTTTTTCTTTAACAGTTTGTTTCTAAATGTATAATTAATTTTAACTTTAGCTATAATTTTTATCTATCGAAAAAATGATTTACATAAATAATATTGGGTAAATTTGACTTATAACAGAACTAAAATTTATTTACAGTATGGAAAATAACCACAATGCCAATGGTGCAGGTAAATGCCCATTTTCCGGAGCACAAGTCAAACAAGGAACAGAGATTCCAAATAATAGTTTTTGGTGGCCGAATGCGCTTAACCTTGACATTTTGCACCAACATGACACAAAGACCAATCCTCTTGGAGAAAATTTTAACTATGCGGAAGAATTCAAAAAATTAGACCTTGAAGCATTAAAAAGTGACCTTAAAACGCTAATGACTGATAGTCAAGATTGGTGGCCGGCAGATTGGGGACATTATGGTGGATTGATGATTCGTATGGCTTGGCACAGTGCCGGAACTTATCGAATAGCTGACGGTCGTGGTGGAAGTAATACAGGAAACCTTCGATTCGCACCACTAAACAGTTGGCCGGATAATGGTAATCTTGACAAAGCACGCAGATTACTTTGGCCAATCAAGAAAAAATATGGTAACAAAATATCCTGGGCTGATTTAATGATATTGGCCGGGAATATGGCTTATGAATCAATGGGCTTTAAAACATTCGGATTTGCCGGTGGTCGTGAAGATATTTGGCATCCGGAAAAAGATGTTTATTGGGGTGCAGAAAAAGAATGGCTAGCACCTTCGGGTGGCGAGGGTAGTCGTTATTCCGGACAAAGAGATTTAGAAAATCCATTGGCTGCTGTAATGATGGGATTAATTTATGTCAATCCGCAAGGAGTAGATGGTAAATCCGACCCTTTAAAAACAGCCATAGACATGCGCGAAACCTTTTCGAGAATGGCCATGAACGATGAAGAAACCGTTGCGTTAACTGCAGGCGGACACACCGTAGGTAAAGCCCACGGTAATGCTGATGAGAGTGCCTTAGGGCAGAGTCCGGAAGGTGCCGATTTAGAAACGCAAGGTTTTGGCTGGATGAATCCAAAAGGAAAAGGACATGGTGCCGATACCATAACCAGCGGATTAGAAGGCGCTTGGACCACATTTCCGGACAAATGGAATCATACCTATTTTAATTTATTGTTGAACCACGATTGGCAACAGACCAAGAGTCCGGCCGGAGCTTCGCAATGGGAACCGGTAAGCATCAATGAAGAAGACAAACCTTTTGATGCTCATATCCCAGGCGTACGCAGAAACCCTATGATGACTGATGCGGATATGGCTTTGAAAATGGATCCGGAGTACCGCAAAATCTCAGAGAGATTCCAAAACGATTATCCTTATTTTGAAGACGTATTTGCCAGAGCATGGTTCAAATTAACCCATCGTGATTTAGGCCCGAAAAGCCGTTATTTAGGAGCCGATGTTCCTCAAGAAGATTTGATTTGGCAAGACCCCATTCCAACCGTTGATTATACACTCTCGGAATCTGAAATTGAAGAGTTGAAAGGAAAGCTTTTAAATTCCGGTTTAACTCCAACCGAATTGATTAACACCGCTTGGGACAGTGCCCGAACATTTAGAGGTTCTGATTTCCGTGGTGGTGCTAATGGCGCCAGAATTCGTTTAGCACCTCAAAAAGATTGGGAAGGAAACGAACCGGAACGTTTGCAAAGAGTATTGGCCAAGCTGACTGAAATACAAGCCGGATTGAGCAAAAAAGTAAGTATAGCCGATTTGATTGTATTGGGCGGAACTGCCGCTGTTGAAAGAGCCGCCGGAGTTAAAGTTCCTTTCAAGCCTGGTAGAGGAGATGCCACTCCTGAAATGACCGATGCCGATTCGTTTGAAGTATTGGAACCACTACACGATGGTTTCAGAAACTGGTTGAAAAGTGATTACGTTGTACAGCCCGAAGAAATGTTGCTCGATAAAGCGCAATTGATGGGATTAACCGCTCCGGAAATGACGGTGTTGATTGGCGGAATGCGTGTTTTAGGTACTAATTATGGTGGTACAAAACACGGCGTGTTTACCAATAATGTTGGTGTGTTAAGCAATGACTTCTTTGTGAACCTTACCGACATGAACAATTCCTGGAATCCAACAGGCAAAAATTCATACAATATAGTGGATAGAAAAACCGGTCAGACCAAATGGACAGCGACAAGAGCCGATTTGGTTTTTGGATCTAATTCCGTCTTACGCGCTTATGCTGAAGTATATGCGCAAGACGATAACAAACAAAAATTCGTCAAAGACTTTGTGGCCGCTTGGACCAAAGTAATGAATCTTGATCGTTATGATTTGGCTTAAATAGTTATAGTTTATTGATAAAAAAAGCAGCTCATTGAGCTGCTTTTTTTATTAGTCACTTGTGGTTGTCTAACGCGAAAGGATTCGCGCACGAGCGGGGGAAGTGGCGGACTTTGAAGCACTTACTTTCAATTTAGCAGTTACTTTCATTTGAAAACCAAATGTTCAATTTAGCACTGAACCCGCCATTTTGCCAAACTGCCTTAAGTTTACAATCA
>NZ_DLGY01000032.1:0-5911 GCF_002482945.1 Flavobacterium sp. UBA7682 | reverse complement strand
ATACCATTTAAAGTAACATTGATGCGTGTACCATCTGTACCCCGCACCCTGAGACCTGTGTAACCCACTCCGGCACCGGCGTCAGAACTGGTAACGACTGATGGCGTCATTTGCAGTAAAACGGGTAAATCCTGTCCAAGATTCTGAACGTCAATATCCTTCTTGGTTAGATCAGTTTTGCTGAAAGGGCTTCGCGCACCTGCCCTTAAAGAACGAATCTCGACAGGTAGTAATTTCAGGGGGATTTTTGGGGTGAATTCCATAGAGTCGGTTTCCTGAGCGATACCACAAATTGCGGTAGCAGAAAACAGAGAACTTAAAATGATTTTTTTTCCGGAGGCCAGTACCATCGTATTGTTTTGGTTTAATAAAATAAATACGAGGCGCTTTAATACAGTACCTTAGCGTACTGTGTATTCCTAAACGGCATTATCCGTTCGAGGTTCAGCGGGTATAATCTCAGCCTGTATATTGGGCACCCCGTGCAATAAATTGTTTACTGCGCTGCAAAAGTAGAGGTAATTCTACCAAAGAGCAAAAAAAGAAAAAAAATAGTGCCGATTACTTTTTAATAAAAAAATCGCTAAATTGCAATTCTAAAATTATTTAACGATGAAAAAACTATTACTTGCACCTGCGTTATTGCTGGCCTTAAATTCGGCTAAAGCGCAACTTGCACTAGAAAATTTTTCGAGCACTTTGCCTGCAGGATGGGTTTTAATTAACAACGATGGTAAAACGTCAAATTTTACTACTGATGCTGCAATTAAAGCTGCTCTTACAGCAAATGCCTGGATTCCAATTGAATTAACTGCTGGTTCAGGAGACTTTTCCATGTTGTCCAGCTCAAAGTTCACTCCGGCGGGTACAGCTGACAGATGGTTGGTAACTCCGTCTTTTACAGTAACCAGTGCAAACACCATTTTTAAATGGCAAGACTGGAATCTTGGATCAGCTGAAAAGGTTCAGGTTTATATTTCTCCAACTGCAGGCACTACCGCGGCATCATTTACCACAAAATTGTATGATGCATTCGCAAGCAATAATGCGCTGACTAACCACGCTATTTCTCTTACTCCCTATAATGGCCAGACAGTTCGCTTGGCATTCAGAGAAAATAACACTGATGTTTGGGCTTATGTGATTGACAAGGTTCAATCATCTATTTTAGCAAATAAAAATGAAATGGCTTTATCCGGAGTATATCCTTCAGCAAATGCTGTGGGAAGATATACTCTTGTTGGCTCTACAATACCAGTTCAAGGATACATCACTAATAATGGCGCTGCGGATATAACATCTTTTACCGCAAAATATCAGGTAGGATCCGGCCCGGTTGTCAGTGAAGTAAAAACTGCGACAGTTATGCCTTTAGGTACTACTTCATTTACTTTTTCCACTCCAGTGACCGTATCGGCTGCCGGCGCTACCCCAACAATTAAAGTATGGGTAGAATTACCTGGTGATCCTATACAAACTAATGACACCTTAACGACTACATTCTTTGGTGTTCCGAAAATGCCAACTAAAAAACCATTGATTGAAGAAGGAACAGGTACATGGTGTGGATATTGTGTAAGAGGAACCGTTTATATGGATTCTATGGAAAAAGTGAACGCTCATAATGTAAGTTTAGTAGCGGTTCACAATAGCCCGTCTGATCCAATGCAGAACCCTGCTTATGACGCTTTTATGGGAACAAAAATCTCCGGCTATCCAAGTGCTTTATATGACAGGGCAGCAGTAGGTGATCCTTCAAATGCTTTCCAATATTACAATGGCTACACCAGCACTGTTGGATTTAGTATTAAAGGTCAGAAAAGCAATTTTGGTTTTGCTGATATGGGTTTAAAAACTACACTGTCCGGAACGACTGTTACTGCAAGAGGTTTTGTAAAACCTGTTCTTAGCATGAATGGTGGATTTAGTGTTGCTTTGGTTTTAACTGAAAATGGAGTTACTACCACAGCTTTGCAAACTAACTATTACAGTAATGCTAATCCAAGCGGTTCTGTAGGTACTTTGGCAAGTTCTTTGTACAACTTCAATACATTGCCTTACAAAGTAGCTTCTCCTCCATTGATATATAATGCGGTAGCACGTGGAATTTATCCAACTGCCACTGGTGGATCAGGAAGCCTTCCTGCAAGCATAACAGCCGGTGTTACTTACACTTATGATTTTGCACCAATCACATTGGATCCTTCATGGAAAACAGCAAACATGAGAGCAATCTTATTGTTTATCAACAATGCTGATGGTACAGTCCTGAATACTGAGAATGTTAAATTAGGAAGCAGCGCTGGTGCAACTTCAATTAAAGAAAATTATGTTGGTGTTAATGATGTTGAGGTTTATCCAAACCCTGCAAAAGAAATGGCAACGACTAAATTTAGCTTGATTGAAAAATCTAACGTTTCTATTGAAATTATTGACATGTCAGGAAAAGTTATAAAAACAATTGAAAACAAATCTTTCAATGCAGGAACTTATGAAATTCCTACAAGTGTTTCTGAACTTGCTTCTGGTTTGTATATGATTAAAATTGCGACTGACTTCGGTACTACTACAGAACGTCTTTCTGTAGTTAAATAATTTAATTTCCTTTCTTAAAAAAAGGCTATCCATTTGGATAGCCTTTTTTTTGTCTTACAAGCAGTATCTATGATACTCCAAACTTAGTATTAGACTTTTGCAATGATTCAGGAAGTCGAAAATTTGTGCAATATTCAGCAATATTATTTTCGGATGCGCCTTATTATCTTAAAACGTTGATGAAAATATTCTTCCCTTAAAGAGCTCATTGCAACTCCCTTACTGCCTGCATGTATGAACTTTATTGCTTTTTTGCGACCTGAAACGACAATGCCCACATGCCCGATTTGCTTATCCTTCTTTTCTGGTCCCTGAAAGAATATAAGATCTCCTGGTTTCGCCCTTTTAGAACGGATTCTTTTGCCACACAATGATTGAGCTAAAGCAGTACGAGGTATCTCCACACCAAAATGCTTATAACAATAGGATGTCAAACCAGAACAATCGAATCCTTTTGGTGTGCCGCCTCCCCATTTATATGGTACTGTCAATTGCTTGCACGCAAAATCAACCAAAGGCTTCATATGCTTTTTCTTTAGCGTGTAAATATTCTTTGTTGGAGCAGCATCCGACAACCTAAGCCTTGCACCCGTGCAAGAAGCCCAAAATATACCTGAAACGAAAAAGACAGCAGTAATAGATAATTTACCCATACACAGAAAGATCAAAAGTAGGGATATTATTTATGAGAAAAGTTAGCTTCATTACTATAGAATACCTCAAACTGAATCCAGGCAATAACTCTGAAGAATTTTATTGCAACTTTCACTGCAAGTTTTTTGGGAAAGTATTTCAGAAAACTTACGGGAAATAAAAAAGCCCTGATAGTTTTGTCTACCAAGGCTTCCGTAAAGTGGGCCCACTAGGACTTGAACCTAGGACCACCTGATTATGAGTCAGGTTTTTTGTGTATTGAAATGAATCAATTTGACTCTGTATCCCTTTATTATCAATATTATTAGCTAATTTTAATTTCATTTTTATACATAGAGATTCAATATTCTTGTGCAAATCTTGTGCAAATAATTTCAACTTTTAGCATGAATACAAACATTGTTATTTCATTAGATACACGTCGTCAAAAAAACGATGGAACATATCCCCTTATTCTACGGCTCGGTCACTTCGATAGAACTTTGCCAGTTCCAATAAGTATAAGCATTAAAAAGGTTGATTGGGACGAAGATAAGAGGCAAGTTAAGAAATCTTACACAGGCCTTGAAGGTTCTACAAGATTTAATAATAGAATACAGCAAAAAAGAATTGATGCCTTAAAGATTATTCAAAATCTGTACGATAAAGGAAAGCTTGAAGGCATGTCCATCCATGAGATCAAAAAGCAAATTTTGAACGAAAGCTCATCTGATTCGTTTGTCCATTTTGCAGAAGGTCTTATTACTGACCTTAAAGAGGCAAATAGATTTGGCACAGCATCAGCTTATAGCGATGCGCTTGCTGCTATAAAAAAGTTTAGTGGAATTGATAATCTGAAATTCGAAAGAGTATCGTTTGAATTTCTTACAAAATGGGAGACAGCGCATTTAGCAAAGGGCAATTCGATTAATGGCTTTTCAGCTTATCTACGAGCAATCCGAGCAATATTTAATAAAGCCATTAAAGCTGGTGTCGCGGCAAAAGAACTTTATCCTTTCGACGATTATAAATTAAAAGGTAAGCAAACAGCAAAACGAGCATTAAGCGCCGAATTGCTTAAGAAAATTATCAATAAAAAGTTCGATGCCGAAAGTCCATTGTTTAGTACAAGATGTTATTTCCTACTTAGCTACATGATGTATGGAATGAACTTTATTGACATGGCTTACTTGCGTAAAGAAAACATTGCTGATGGTAGAATTTATTACAGCAGAAGTAAGACAAGCCGACTATTTGATATAAAAATAACGCCTAACCTGGAAAAATTACTTTCATATTACATCACTAAATACCCTGAGTCCGAGTATGTTTTTCCGATTTTAAAAAGAGAGGAACCGGAATTGATGTACAAAGATGCTAAATGGGCAAGAAATAGATACAATGACAAATTAGATGATTTAGGCAAAGCCTGTAAGATTGATAAAAAGCTTACCAGCTATGTTAGCCGCCATTCATTTGCAACACAGGCAATGTTTCAGCAAATTCCGTTAGAAGCAATAAGTGCAATGCTTGGCCATAAGAGTTTAAAGACAACTCAGATTTATTTAGATAACTTACCAAATAGCATTCTTGATAAATACAATCATAAATTGGTTAAGGATATTTAAAAATGATTTAATGCGGGTTGTTCATCATAAGCTTTTTGAGCAGCTGCAGCTTCTACTGCAGTTTTCATAAGCACAGGGTCAGGATGAGATACTGTTGTATTATCTGCAGTACTTACTCTTCCGTATTGAGAACCAGTACCACTCCGAATACCTACGCTTGATTTTAATCTGCTTATTTACCCCTAAAAACAGCAAAGGCAACCCTTTGGCTGCCTTCTTTTTTTGCCTTTTGTTTTTTGACTTTTGTGTATTGACGAGGCTTTCAGGCTCTTGATTTGGGAAATCAATAAATCTGATACATTACCCAAAAATTTTAATGCTGATTTTCATTATTTATACTTGCAAAAACAGCCACCAACAAGATTGATACATTACCCAATTTCTAAACACCAATAACGGCGAAATCATTACTAATTAAATCTAAATCCAGCAGGTAGTTAGCATTATCCTCATCTAAAATAAATATCAACCCGTAACCTTCAAGAACTGGTAAAAATAATCCATTAAAATTATTTTGTGTTTTGAAAACTACCTTTGAGTCAATATTACCCCAAACAAAACATAAACTTTTATTATCATTATGCCATCTTAATGGATCGCTAATAAACTCTAAAAGAGTTGACAGTAAACTATCGTAAAATTTTTTTTGAGAAAAATCTATCCAATAGGAATTCATAATTTTCTTTTTGCAATTTTTCAATATATGGAATGCCAAATTATTAAGATAATAGACATATTCAGGTGGATAATCACCACAAATGCAAATTTCATTAATGTCATTGTTTAAGAATTCCATATCTATCTGAAGTCCAAAAATTTTTTTCCCAGGTAGGGCAAAATGCCTTTTAATGACAGGAAGATAAAAATCGAAGTGTTCTTGACGTAATTTCTTAAATTTTAACGTTTCTAATTTAGATATCATAATATTATTTTCTAAAGTATTTATATGCTTTTTCACCATAGGCTCCCCCCCAAATATAACCAAATATTCCACCTATTAAACCTCCAACCATTCCGCCTATAGCAATACCTAATGGTCCTCCAACAACCCCGAA
>NZ_DLGY01000051.1:116334-117447 GCF_002482945.1 Flavobacterium sp. UBA7682 | reverse complement strand
GTCGAAAGTTGGAAATGGATGTGCATCGAAGCCGTTCGCCAAGATATGATTCAAAATCCGGATATTTACACCGTTTGGTTTAAAATCATTTTCGATGAATTCTATCATTACCTAGAAGATCACAAAATTTAACTCATAATTCATAACTTATAACTCATAACTATGAGAGTCACTGTATCCAGAAAAGCCCATTTCAACGCCGCACACCGATTGTATCGCAAAGATTGGTCAATGGAGATGAACGATGCCGTTTTTGGGAAATGTAATAATCCCAATTTCCACGGACATAATTATGAATTAACGGTTTCTGTTACCGGAGCGATTAATGAGAAAACTGGTTATGTGATTGATGTTAAGATTTTGTCTGATTTAATCAAAGAGCATATCGAAAATGCTTTCGACCATAAAAACTTAAATCTTGATGTACCTGAGTTTGCTGATTTGAATCCAACTGCCGAAAATATTGCAGTAGTGATTTGGAACAAACTTCGTAAACACATTGACGCTGATAAAGATTTGGAAGTCGTTTTATACGAAACACCGCGAAATTTTGTAACCTACAAAGGCGAATAATGGCATTACAAATCGGAGATAAAATCCCTAATTTTTCAGCAATTGATACCAACGGTAATGTGTTTAAAAGTGACACTATTGTTGGGAGTAAAACTTTTGTAATTTATTTTTATCCCAAAGATGATACCCGAGTTTGCACCGAACAAGCTTGTTCTTTTCGCGACCAATACGAAGATTTCAAAGCTTTAGGTGCGGAAGTTATTGGCGTGAGTAGCGATTCGGTGAAATCCCATCAAAAGTTTACAATACAACACAATTTACCTTTTATTTTGCTTTCGGATTCCGATAAAAAACTGCGAAAATTATTTGGTGTTCCCAATGATTTACTCGGATTGATTCCGGGTAGAGTAACTTATGTTATTGATAAAGATGGAATAGTTCAATTGGTTTTCAATAGCATGTCGGGAAAAATTCACATCGAAAAAGCACTCGAAATTCTCAAAAGAATTTAATTTTACCAAAAATTTGAAAATGCATTTATATCCGCTACAATTTGAGCCGATTTTAAAAGAGAGAATTTGGGGCGGAACCAAGTTGAAA
>NZ_DLGY01000051.1:115138-116265 GCF_002482945.1 Flavobacterium sp. UBA7682 | reverse complement strand
CTGGGAAATTTCTACTGTTGAAAACGATGTAAGCATTGTCGCCAATGGAAAGTTTAAGGGAAAATCACTAAACGAATTGATTGCGGATTATCCGATGGAAATCTTGGGAACCAAAGTGTATCAGGCTTTTGGCAAACAATTCCCATTACTCTTTAAATATTTAGATGCTCGTGAAGATTTATCCATTCAATTGCATCCAAACGATGAACTGGCCAAAAAACGCCATAATTCCTTTGGAAAAACCGAAATGTGGTACGTCATGCAAGCCGATGCAGCCGCAAAATTAATCATAGGTTTCAAAGAGAAATCTTCTCCTGAAGAGTATACATTACATTTAAATAACAAAACTTTACCAGATATTCTCGATACTAAAAAGGTGCAAAAAGGCGATGTTTTTCTCCTGGAAACCGGAACCATTCACGCCATCGGAGCCGGAAATGTCATCGCCGAAATCCAACAAACGTCTGATATTACTTATCGTGTTTACGATTTTGATCGGGTAGATGCTAATGGTAATAAACGCGAATTGCACAATGATTTGGCTTTGGAAGCTATTAATTACGATACTGTAGAAGCGCAAAGAACTTATTTAAAAACAGAAAATGTTGCTAATGAAATGGTTTATTGCCAATACTTTACGACCAATTTTATTCCACTAAACGGAAATATGAAAGTTCAGAAGAATCAAGATTCATTCACCGTCTACATGTGTGTAGATGACAGCTTTGAATTGAGTTTTGAAGGAATAACATACTCTTATCAAAAAGGTGATACTGTTTTAGTACCGGCTTCATTGACTGATTTTCAGTTAAATGGTAAAGCTTCTATACTAGAAATTTATATTTCTTAGTTGGTGTTCTAAAGATTTAGTGTAATTTTGCCGAAATTTAAAATTTACAAGAAAAATGGGAAGTGTTAAAAATTTAAAAAAAGACATCAATTTTGTTTTAGGAGATATCATTGAAGCAGTATACATTTACGAAATGACAACTTCAGGAAAACCATCTGATCAATCAAACGCTATCATCGATGAGGCGATTGCTTCTTTTGACGGTTTGATTACAAAAGTGAATGCTAAGAAAGTGGAAAATAAAAAAGCACATTTCAAACAAATCAATGTTGAATTA
>NZ_DLGY01000051.1:114947-115081 GCF_002482945.1 Flavobacterium sp. UBA7682 | reverse complement strand
AATCAATTGGTTGAAAAAATCAACGCTTTGTAGTTTAAAAAAACAATAAAAAAGTGCCAAAATATTTTGGAGAATTAAATTTCACTTCTATATTTGCACTCACATTGAGACGCCAGCATAGCTCAGTTGGCTAG
>NZ_DLGY01000051.1:97696-114915 GCF_002482945.1 Flavobacterium sp. UBA7682 | reverse complement strand
GCTGATTTGTAATCAGCAGGTCGTGGGTTCGAGTCCCTCTGCCGGCTCAATAGGAAAACCATCACTGAAAAGTGGTGGTTTTTTGTTTTTATCCAAATTAGGACGAGAAGTTTATCCCGAACGCAGATTCGGGAAGTCCTTTTGCCAGCTCAATAAGAAAACCATCACTGAAAAGGGGTGGTTTTTTGTTTTTAGGTCAATCAATATTTTAAAAAACTTTTTTGTAAATCATTTCTATTCGTATCTTTATCGGCTGTCAAAAAATGAATGACAGTTAGAAATTAGTCTAAAAAATAGTTTAAAAAAATAGTTTATGTGCGCTACAAAACATAATGAATTCATGCAGGAAGCCATCAACCTGTCAATCGAAAATGTAAAATCAGGTAAAGGCGGTCCTTTTGGTGCCGTAATTGTAAAAGATGGTCAAATAATCGCTCGCGGTGCGAATGGCGTAACTTCTACCAATGATCCTACAGCCCATGCTGAGGTTGTGGCCATCAGAAATGCTTGCGCTGTATTAGGAACTTTTCAACTTGATGGGTGCGAAATTTACACGAGTTGCGAACCTTGTCCAATGTGTTTGGGTGCGATTTATTGGGCGAGACCTGATAAAATGTATTTCGCCAATACCAAAAAAGATGCTGCAGATATCCAATTCGATGATCAATTTATCTACGAAGAATTAGAATTACCTTACCAAAATCGAAAACTGCAAACCGAGCAAATGATGCGTGAAGAAGCTTTAGAAGCTTTCCAATTATGGTCAAAAAGCGTTGCTAAAGTAGAATATTAATTCGAGAGCTTTTATGATTCAATTTCTCCTAAATCAACGATTAATCACTACCGACAAACCAGCGAGTACAACCTTGTTGGATTTTATTCGTTATGATGAAAATCTGCGCGGTACAAAAATCGGTTGTCGCGAAGGCGATTGCGGTGCTTGTACAATTTTAATCGGCTCGCTAAAAAACGGCAAAATGGAATACATCAGTGCCACTTCTTGCTTAACGCCATTGCCAAACGCTCACGGAAAACACATCGTCACCGTGGAAGGAACTAATCTTATAGACAAACTCAATCAAGCGCAACAAGCCATGGTTGATTGTTCCGGAACGCAATGTGGTTTCTGTACACCGGGATTTATCAACTCGATGAGCGGTTATGCACTGACTTGTTCTCAAGTAACTTTGGAAAATGCCATCAGCGCGATTGACGGAAACATTTGTCGATGCACGGGTTACAAATCGATTGAAAGAGCCGCCGCAAAGTTTACAGAGAAATTAGAAAATAAAGACCAACAAAATCCTTTACATTGGTTGGTAGCCAATGAATTTATTCCGGAATACTTTTTAGAAGTCCCAAAAAGAATAGAAGCAATTCAAAACAAAGTATACAGTTCAAATGGACAAGTCGCAATTGGTGGCGGAACTGATTTATATGTTCAAAAACATGACGAATTACACGACATCGATTTGGATTACTTATTCGATAAAAAAGAATTAAACGGCATTACTTTTAGTGGCAATATTTGTACCCTAAAATCTTCAGCAACGGTTACCGATTTAATGGATAATAAAGCGTTGTTGAATGCAATTCCAAATTGGTACAATTACTTAAAATTATTATCATCTACACCAATTCGAAACATTGCCACCATCGCCGGAAACATCGCTAACGGTTCGCCGATAGGAGATTTTACGATTATCCTTTTGGCTATGAAAGCAAAACTAACATTGACCAATAAAGAAAAGGTAAGCCGTCAAGTAGCGTTAAAAGATTTTTATTTAGGCTACAAAACCTTAGATAAAAAGGCAGACGAAATCATTACGGAAATCACTTTTGAAGTTCCAAAAAATGGAACAAAATTCAATTTTGAAAAAGTATGTAAACGTCAGTATTTAGATATAGCGAGTGTAAATACTGCAATCACAATTACTGTAAATGGAAATGTAATTAATGATGCTCAGATTTCAATTGGCGGCGTTGGACCAATTCCGAAGTATTTAGCTAAAACCAATGCCTTTTTGGTCGGAAAAGAGTTGAATATCGCTACGTTAAAAGAAGTCGAAACCATTTTACAAACCGAATTGTCACCCATCAGCGATGCACGTGGCACTGAAACTTACAAAAGATTATTGGCGCGCCAATTGTTCTTCGCGCATTTCCTCACATTATTTCCGGAAACCTTTAAAATGGACGACTTAGTATGATCAATATAGACGCACACAACCACGTAAAAGGAAAGTCAATCTACTTAGATGACATTCAGGAAATACAAGGAACGCTATATGCTTTGCCGTTTGATTCGACTGTAGCTCATGCTAAAATCAATAGTGTTGATTTGCAACAAGCACTGAATCGCAAAGGAATTGTCACGATTTTAACTGCCAAAGATGTTCCTGGTTTAAACCAAATCGGAGGCATTATTCCTGACGAACCCTTATTTGCAGAAGATGAAGTTCATTTCCGCGGACAAGTTATCGCTTTGATTGTAGGTAAATCGGAACACGATTGCCGAATGGCGGCCAAATTAATCAAAGTCGATTACGAAGAGTTACCCATAATTGTTGATCCAAGAGAAGCACAAGCCAAAGGTAAATTAATCATGCCAGCGAGAAGTTTCAAACTCGGTAATACTGCCGAAGCTTGGTCACAATGCGAACACATTATCGAAGGCCGAAGCGATGTCAACGGACAAGAACATTTATACATTGAAACACAAGGTGCTTACGCTCGTCCAAAAGAAGATGGCAGCATTATTATATCATCTTCAACGCAAGGACCAACAGCTGTGCAAAGAATGGTTGCGCAAGTTTTAGGTATTCCAATGCACAAAATTGAAATCGACACCGTTCGTTTAGGCGGCGGTTTTGGTGGAAAAGAAGACCAAGCAACACCGTGGGCTGTAATGGTTGCTCTGGCGGCGCAACATTTACACAAACCAGTGAAAATGGCAATGCACCGCATGGACGATATGCGCATGACCGGAAAACGTCATCCTTATTCGGCCGATTTTAAAATTGGGCTAACTAAAGATTTAAAAATATTAGCCTACGAAGTAACACATTATCAGAATGCCGGCGCCGCTGCAGATTTATCGCCAGCGGTTATGGAAAGAACTTTGTTCCATTCCACCAATGCGTATTTTGTTCCGAATGTGATGGCAAAGGCTTACAGTTGTAAAACCAATTTACCACCAAATACCGCATTTCGTGGCTTTGGCGGACCACAAGGAAAATTCGTCATTGAAGCTGCGATTGTCAAAGCCGCTGAAACTTTAGACATCAATCCGGCTGAAATTCAAAGAGCGAATTTGGTCAAAGACGGTGATGAGTTATCTTATGGTCAGATTTTGCAACAAGTCGAAGCGACCAATGCTTGGGAAACCTGCATGAAAAACTATGATTATGAAAGCCAAAAGAAAAGGGTAGAAGAATTCAATAACAATAATACCAGATTCAAAAAAGGCTTAGCAATCCAACCGATTTGTTTCGGAATTTCGTTTACCAATACGATGATGAACCACGCTCGGGCTTTGGTACACATTTACCACGATGGAAGCGTTGTCGTAAGTACCGGTGCAGTAGAAATGGGTCAAGGTGTGAATACCAAAATGCTGCAAATTGTAGTAGAAACTTTTGGCATTCAACCGTCCAAAGTTCGCATTGAATCTACCAATACTTTGCGTGTTGCCAATACTTCTCCAACAGCCGCCAGCGCTGGAGCAGACCTAAACGGGAAAGCTTTGCAAATGGCTTGTAACGCTTTGTTGGAACGATTAAAAGCAGTTGCTCAAAAAGAATATACAGACCAAATTATCGAACTGAAAGACGAAATGGTCTATGCCAATGAAACTAAAACGGAAGTCACTTGGAATGCTTTAATCACAAGAGCATTTACGCAGCGTGTCGCACTTTCGGAAAATGCTCATTACGCAACACCAACGATTCATTACGACAAAACCAAAGAAAAAGGCCATCCGTTTGCCTATCACGTTTACGGAACTGCCATTCATGAAGTGACCGTCGATTGTTTGAAAGGAACTTATGATTTTGATAGTGTGAATATCGTTCACGATTTCGGGCAAAGTATGAACCCAACGATTGACAATGGTCAAATCGAAGGCGGTTTAGTGCAAGGAATCGGCTGGATGACATTGGAAGAAATCATTTATAACGACCAAGGACGATTGGTTTCAAACGCGTTATCGACATACAAAGTGCCTGATATTTATTCGGTGCCCAAAGTGATTAACATACAACATTTGGAAACCGAAGGCCATGAATTGGCAATAAAGAAATCTAAAGCCGTTGGCGAACCGCCATTGATGTACGGAATCGGAGCGTATTTTGCGATTCGAAATGCAGTGAAAGCATTCAATCCTGAAGCTGATTTGGCTGTTAATGCACCGTATACGCCTGAAAAGGTATTGATGGATTTATATCAAAAAGCATAAACTAAAACTCTTTTGTTTATGGTGGTCGATTTCTATAAAAAGCTTTTAACGGTACTAAAAGACGAATCCAGATTGGTCTTAATGATTGTTATTGCCAATGAAGGCAGCAGTCCGGGACGAAAAGGTTTTAAAATGTTGGTGACCAAAAACCAAATGTACGGCACTATTGGTGGCGGCATCATGGAACACAAAATGGTGGAATTGGCTGAAAGTCTTTTGGATAAACCAAAGTTCGAACCTTTTATCAAACACCAAATCCACGACAAATTCGCACCCAAAGACCAATCCGGCATGATTTGTTCAGGCCAACAAACAATTGCTTTTTATGATATTAACACGGATTTTATACCAACGGTAGCCCAAATCATTTTAGAAGACAACTGTTGGATTTCTTATTCCAATTTAGATATTTCGGTCAATGTAGAAACGACTGAAACTCCCGAATGGCTTTTCAAAGAAAAAAATGTATTAACTCAAAAAGTCTATATCATTGGCGGTGGACATGTTGGTTTGGCGTTAAGTGAAGTCTTATCCCAACTTGATTTCGAATTGCATTTGCTCGATCATCGCGAGAATTTGAATACAATGCAAGCCAATGACTTTGTGCAATCCAAACAAGTAATCGATTTTGAAACGATAGAAAATCATATTCCAGAAGGCGATGATATTTATGTTGTAATCATGTCTTTTGGCTATCGAACCGATGATGTTATTATCCGACGTTTATTGGACAAAAACTTCAAATACATAGGAATGCTAGGAAGCGTTACCAAAATTGAAACCTTGTTCAAAAACCTTGAAGTCGATGGTTTTGCTAAAGAAAAAATCACCAAAGTTCACGCACCAATTGGCTTGAATATCAAAAGTGAAACCACTCAAGAAATCGCCATCAGCATTGCGGCCCAACTAATCCAAATCAGAAACCAAAACCGATGATATCGATAGCCGAAGCCTTTTCCATTCTAGAAAATCTCAATTATTCACTCCGAGTAGTTGAAGTTTCGTTATTGGAATCTCGGAATCACATTTTGGCGGAAACCTTGTGTTCTCCAATCAATATGCCGCCATTTCGGCAAGCGACGATGGATGGTTTTGCGTTGTCATTACAGGATAATCTAGAATATGAAATTGTAGGTGAAGTCAAAGCCGGCGATATTTTCAACCAAGTATTGAAACCTGGACAAGCCATAAAAATTTTCACCGGTGCTTCAGTTCCTCATTCGGCGCAAGCCGTCATTCAAATCGAGAAAGTAAGCGTTGAAAATTCGACTCTGAAACTTCAAGAGAATATAAAGCCCGAAACCAATGTTCGCCCAAAAGGCGCACAGATTTCAGAGAATGATATCGCTTTAAAAAAAGGCACTTTCCTCAATACAGCTGCTGTAGGTTTCTTAGCCGGATTGGGTTTTGACAAAGTCAAAGTCTATCAAAAACCGACCGTGGCAATCATCGTCACCGGAAATGAATTGGTCGAAATGGGAAACCCTTTACCCGAAGGAAAAGTCTATAACAGCAACACAATTATGCTCCAAACGGCTTTGCTGAATGCAAATTTTGAACGCATTAAAACCTATCAAGTTGGAGACGATTTTAAAAGTACCAAAACCATTTTGGAACAAGCCATTGCTGAAAACGATGTTGTCTTAGTTTCCGGCGGTATTTCTGTTGGCGATTATGATTTTGTGGGCAAAGCTTTAGAAAGTTTGGAAGTGGAAACCTTGTTTTACAAAGTCAATCAAAAACCCGGAAAGCCATTATTCGCGGGGAAAAAAGAAAATAAAATGATCTTTGCTTTACCAGGGAATCCGGCTGCGAGCCTGACTTGTTTTTATATTTATGTGCTGCCAACATTACAAAAATATTCTGGGATTTCAGCTTCATTTGGTTTAACATTGGAGAAAAATATCACTCACGATTTTGTCGTCGATAATCCGAGAGCACAGTTTTTAAAAGCTTTGGTCTCCAATGAAGAGGTTGCAATATTGTCTCACCAAGATTCAGCGATGTTAAATTCTTTTGCAAACGCGAATGCTTTGGTTTTTTTACCCGAGGGGAAATACGAAGTTCGTCAAAGTGATAAGGTTCTTGTTTACACTATTTAGTATATTTACAATACATTAATTTTTTTTCCAAAATGTTTGTCAGCGATCTAATTCAATCTCCGTTATTGCTTGTGCTTTTAGCAGTCGTTGCATTTTTATATGCAAGCGTTGGACATGGCGGCGCAAGCGGATATTTGGCTTTGATGAGTTTGTTTGCCTTTCCGGTGACTTTTATGAAACCGACTGCTTTGGTCCTGAATATATTGGTCTCCGCGATTTCGTTTTACTTTTTTTACCGCGAAAAGAAGTTTGAATGGAAATTGTTTTATCCGTTTGCAATCACCTCAATTCCGTTTTCTTTTTTAGGCGGAATGGTTACTATTGAAACCCATTGGTATAAAATCATTTTAGCCACAGTTTTAGTCTTCGCGGTAGCCAGATTGTTAGGATTGTTTGGTAAAGAAAAACTAGTGCGAAAACCAATGAATATACCTTTGGCTTTATTTATTGGAGCTACAATCGGATTTTTATCAGGATTGATTGGCATTGGCGGTGGTATTATTTTGAGTCCGGTTTTGTTGCTTTTAGGATGGGCCAATTTCAAACAAACGGCAGCCGTTTCTGCGTTGTTTATTTTGGTCAATTCCATTTCGGGACTTTTCGGCTTTGTAGCTCAAGGCGGAATATTACCAATTTCTTCAACGCCGATAATAGTTGTGGTTTTGGTTGGCGGAATTCTTGGGGCATATTATGGAAGTAAAAAATTCAATACACATACTTTGAGAACTGTCTTGGCTTTTGTGTTGGGCATCGCGATTTTAAAATTATATACAACCTAACTATGAAAATAAAATGTCCGGTAAAATATTATGGAATTATCAGTGATATTGTTGATATGGATGCAGATATTGCTGAGTTTAACGGCGATATTCCAACCTTGAACGATTTAAGAGTAACGCTTGAAGATGCCTTTCCCGATATGAAAGAAGTGAATTATTTGTTCGCTGTCAATCAAACACTGGTTTCGGATATGGCATTGGTGTTAAAAAACAATGATGAGATTGCCTTATTACCGGCATTTTCCGGAGGCTAATTCGAAATATAAATGCAAAGTAAAAGATACGACAAACAGATCCAACTGACCGAAATCGGTGTTTCAGGTCAGGAAAAACTCTCCAAGGCTAAAGTTTTAGTCATTGGCGCCGGTGGTTTGGGTTGTCCGGTTTTGCAAAATTTAGCCGCTGCCGGTGTTGGAAATATCGGAATTGTAGATGGCGATGTAATCGCAGAAACCAATTTACATCGACAGTTTTTATATTCTATGAACGACGTTGGAAGCAAGAAAGTTACTGTTGCTAAAGAAGTCGTTTTTAGACAAAATCCTGATGTAAACATAGTAGTTTATCCCAAATATTTCACCAGTCAAAATGCTTTTGAAATTGTCTCCGATTACCAAATCATAGTCGATTGCACCGATGATAATGCAACTCGTTATTTGATAAACGACATCGCTTTGGTCAAAAACATTCCGATGGTTTATGCGTCGATTCACAAATTTGAAGGCCAACTTTCGGTGTTTAATTACCAAAACGGGCCAACTTATCGCTGTTTGTTTCCCGAAAGTGAAGCATTGAAAAAGAGTGTCAATTGCAATGACAGCGGCGTTTTAGGCGTTTTGCCGAATATGTTGGGTGTAATGCAAGCCAATGAAGTGCTGAAGATTATTCTCGGTATTGGCGTAGTGTTAAACGGAAAATTGTTGTTGTACAATGGTTTGAATAATTATTTTCAAACTATCGATTTTTCAGGAAATGAAATCGAAAAAGAAAAAGGAATCCAAAACGGATTGGCGGTTTTAAATCAAATTTTAAATATTGGTGTAGGCGTTATTTCCGCTAATAATTTCTTAATCGAATTGACTAAAGAAAGCAATGTGGTGATTGACATCAGAGAAAGTTATGAAGCACCAAAATTAGAAATCGAAAATATCAACCATATTCCATTAGCCCAATTAGATGATTTTCTTAAGGGTATTGAACGAAATAAAAAAATAATCCTATTTTGTCAAGAAGGCAATAGAAGTAAACTGACCGGTGACTATTTAATCAAAAATGGCTTTGCCAATGTCCATCATCTTTCAAACGGCATTGAATCATTGCTCAAAAAGAATATATAAATGAATACTGAAAAAGCTAAAAAAACTTGTTTCATCAATGGATCAATTTCCGCAGAGTTCATCGGAAATTCGATTGCGAAACATCAATCTAAAACCACGATTGGCGCACACAATATTTTCTTGGGACAAGTTCGTGCCGATGAGATCGAAGGAAAAGAAGTGGTAGCCATTGATTATACTGCCTACGAAGAAATGGCTACAACCACTTTAAATGAAATTAGAGAAGCGGCTTTCGCCAAATATGAGGTAACTTGTATGCACATTTACCACAGTTTAGGATTGGTCAAAGCAGGCGAAATTTGTTTGTTCATTTTCGTTTCAGCACCAAGGCGAAAAGTGGTTTTTGAAGCTTTAGAATTTTTAGTAGAAGAAATAAAAGCGAAAGTGCCGGTTTTTGGCAAAGAAATCTTCGAGGACGAAACTTATACTTGGAAAAAAAACACTTAAAATGGTCGACATCACTCACAAAATCACAACTCTCAGAACTGCAACAGCGCAAGCGATTGTAAAAGTGGGTTCTGCGGAAACCATACAAGCCATTTTGGACAAAAAAGTACCAAAAGGCGATGTGTTGGAAGTGGCCAGAACCGCCGGATTATTTGCTGTAAAAAACACTGCAAGTGTCATTCCCGATTGCCATCCGATGCCGATTGAATATACCGGAATTCACTTCGAATGTTTCGAAGATTTTATCGAAATTCAAGTCTGTGTCAAAACGATTTACAAAACCGGTGTTGAGGTCGAAGCCATGCACAGCGCATCAATCGTGGCGCTAACGATGTATGATATGTTGAAACCCATTGACAAAAATGTCGAAATTTCTACCATAAAATTGCTTCACAAAAAAGGTGGCAAATCTGATTTTGGTGCTAATGAAAACCACAACCTTTCCGTTGCCGTAATCGTTTGTTCCGATAGTGTTTCGGCCGGAACCAAAAAAGATACATCCGGAAAAGGCATTACGGAAAAATTAGAAAAACTAGGATTAATAGTTTCTCAATACGACATCATTCCGGATAAAGTTTCCGAAATCCAAACCAGTATCGAAAGTCTTTGTGTCCAAAAAACAGATTTAATCATCCTAACCGGTGGTACAGGATTATCGCATAAAGACGTAACGCCTGAAGCGGTAATTCCTTTATTAGACCGAAGAATTCCGGGCATTGAAGAAGCAATTCGCTCTTACGGGCAAGAAAGAACACCATTGGCTATGTTATCGCGAAGTGTGGTCGGATTCAAAGGCGATACGCTGATTATGGCTTTGCCGGGTTCGGTTGGCGGTGCTTCGGAATCGATTGATGCGGTGTTTCCATCCGTTTTGCATTTGTTTAAATTATTGAACGGATTCGACCATGGAAAATAATTTCGATTTGCAGGATTCTTTTGGGCGTGAACACAACTATTTGCGCATTTCGATTACGGAACACTGTAATTTGAGATGCAGTTATTGCATGCCGGAAGAAGGTATTGCGCTGACGACAAAATCCCATTTGATGACTGCCGAAGAAATTATTTATATGGCCAAAACTTTTGTCAGTTATGGTGTAACCAAAATCAGATTGACCGGTGGCGAACCTTTGGTACGAAAAGATGCAGCAGCGATTATTCAGGAATTAGGAAAACTCGGCGTTGATTTGAGTATCACTACGAATGGAATTTTAGTGCCCAATTTCATCACAACTTTTAAAGAAGCCAATATCAAAAACATCAACATCAGCATTGATAGTTTGGTCAAAGAAAAATTCAATAAAATCACCCGAAGAAATTACTTCGAGACGGTTTTTGACAATATAGATTTACTGATTCAGGAAGGCTTTAAAGTCAGGCTGAATGTAGTTTTGATCAAAGAATTCAATGATGATGAAATCCTTGATTTTATTAAGTTGACTAAAGATAAAAATATCAAAATTCGTTTTATCGAATTCATGCCTTTCAGCGGTAACCAATGGGATAAAACTAAATTGGTTTCTTATGCCGAAATCATGGAAATTATTCAATCCGAATATGCTTTTAGCGAAATAGAAAGACTTGTTGATGCGCCCAATGACACGGCTAAGAATTTCAAAATCAAATCTTATTTAGGCAGTTTTGCCGTAATTAGTTCGGTGACGAATCCGTTTTGCAGCACTTGTAACCGCATTCGTTTAACCGCTGATGGCAAATTGAAAAACTGTTTGTTCTCCAATTCTGAAACTTCTTTATTGGAAACGTTACGCGCCGGAGCATCCATTTTACCTTTGATTCAACAAAATTTATTATCCAAAAAAGCCGTTCGCGCCGGTATGGATGACGATCTCAAATTCCAAAATCCCGAACTGTTTTCCCAGAACAGAAGTATGATTGCCATTGGTGGATAATTTTCAAATCAATATTCTTTAATAAAACTTGTAATTTTTTTAATAAAATCTATATTTGTAGGTTCGCTTATAAGAAAAATTCAATTTTATAACATTGCAAGAAAGAAAAATATACAGTCAGAACGTTTGGGTTGGCGGTAAGTTACAACCCGCCACGGTTTGTTTCCAAAACGGGACGATTTCCAACATCCATTTTGACAAACAAAATAGCGCGGAAGATTTGGGTGATTTGGTTATTATGCCAGGCGTTATTGACGTTCACGTACATGTAAATGAACCAGGAAGAACCGAATGGGAAGGATTTGAAACCGCCACTCAAGCCGCGGCTGCCGGAGGAACAACTTCAATTATCGACATGCCTTTGAACGCCAGTCCGGTGACGATTACTTTGGAGGCGCTTCAGCAAAAAATGGAATCGACTAAAGGCAAAATGAATGTCAACGTGGGTTTTTATGCCGGATTGGTTCCGGGAAATGCATCCCATTTAGAAGCGATGATTAAAGCCGGAATTGTTGGGGTAAAATGTTTTTTAACGCATTCCGGAATCGATGAATTTCCCAATGTGACTGAAAAAGATTTAGACCAAGCGATGCCGATTATGGCGAAATACAATTTGCCATTGTTAGCACATTGTGAATTGTATGCCAATGAAGTAGAATGCGATTTTGAAAACCATCCAACGAGCTACCGACATTATTTAGCCAGTCGACCAAAGCATTGGGAAAATGAGGCGATAGCATTGATGATTCGCAAGTGTCGTGAGCACAATTGCCCAGTGCACATTGTTCATGTCTCTTCTGCGGAAGCTTTGAGCCAAATTGAAGCCGCCAAAAAAGAAGGCTTACCAATCACCGCCGAAACGTGTACGCAATACATTTACTTCAACGCAGAAGACATTCCGGACGCAAGTTGCATATACAAATGTGCGCCACCCATTCGGGAGAAAGCCAATAATGACCAATTGAAGCAAGCTTTCCTTTCAGGGGTTTTAGATTTTATCACGACAGACCATTCGCCTGCGCCACCGAATATCAAAGAAATGGAAAGCGGGAATTTAAAAAAAGCTTGGGGTGGCATTGCCGGTATTCAGTTTTTACTAAACGGTTCTTGGACTGCGATGAAAGATATAATGACATTGGAACAATTTATACCATTGGTTACCTCAAAACCGGCGGAGTTTATAAAGGCAAAGAGAAAAGGAAAAATAGCAATAGGAAATGACGCTGATTTTGTGATTTGGAATCCTGCAGCAAGCCAAATCATCAAAGAAGAAGAGATTCTTTTCAGATATAAAATAAGTCCGTATATCGGACAAAACTTAAACGGAATTGTTTCGGAAACCATTGTGAATGGCGAAACGGTTTACCAAAATAAATCAATAAGAAATAAAAATAAAGGACAATGGCTTTTGCAAAAGTAACAGAGATAATCAAAGAATCACCGGCATTTACACAACTAACCGACTTAGCGGCAGAACGTTTGGGCGGAAAGGTTTTGTATGCGACAGATGATTTTTTTGCCGAAAAAGAAAACTTAATTTTACCAACACGCGGTGTATTTATCGCCGACAAATATACCGATCGAGGCAAATGGATGGACGGTTGGGAAAGCCGCCGCAAAAGAACTCCGGGACATGATTGGGCCATTATCCAATTAGCGACTTCGGGAAAAATTACCGGATTTGACATTGATACTAATTTCTTTTTGGGAAATCATCCACCGCATGCTTCGATTGAAGCTATTTATATAGATAATGCTACTGATATTACGGATTGGGAGAATTTAGCATGGAAAGAAATTCTACCTAAATCCCATTTAGATGCCGGTTCACAAAATTTCTATGAATGCGAAAGCGATGAAATTTTTACGCATTTGCGTTTGCACATTTATCCTGATGGTGGCGTAGCACGTTTCAGAGTTTACGGCGAAGTTTTTAAAAATTGGGAGACTTTCGACGCTTCTCAAGAAATTGATTTGGCAGCAGCAATCAACGGCGGTCAGGCGATTGCTTGTAACGATATGTTTTTTAGCGCGATGGGCAATTTGATTATACCGAATCGCGGCGCCAATATGGGCGACGGTTGGGAAACCAAAAGAAACCGAACACCTAATAACAGAGATTGGGTAATTTTAAAATTAGCGCATAAAGGAATTGTAGACCGTATTATTGTTGATACTTGCCATTTTAAAGGCAATTATCCTGATAGTTGTTCGATTGAAGCTTGTGTTTTCAATACTGATGAAGTGATAAATTCGGATTGGAAATTACTTTTGCCGCAACAAAAGTTAAGTGCAGATAATATTCATGAGTTCATTTCAGAAGTAAATACTTTAGGTGCGATAACACATATTCGTTTAAATATTTTCCCTGACGGTGGCGTAAGCCGATTAAGAATCTTTGGTAAAATCAATAAATAATAGCTTTGAATACTTTTATACTAATTGTTTTGTATGTGATTTACTTCAGCGTGTTAATCCTGCTGGGTTATGTTTCGTATAAAATGCCGAAAATAAAAGTGACCAAATCAGAAACCGAAGAAACCGAAGAAATTAAAAATACCAGTCAAAATTATATTTATACCGGAATTTTATTAGCGATCGTTGGGATTTTGGTCAATACCTATATTTTGGTACAAGGCACGCCATTGGAAAGTCATTTGATGGAATGGCTTAATATCGTCATTCGATTGCTGCACATTACTTTCGGAATTGCTTGGATTGGCGCATCATTTTATTTTGTATTCTTAGAGAATGCCTTAAATAGGACAGAAGACGTAAGAGACGAATTGGCGGGAAATCTCTGGGCGGTTCACGGTGGCGGATTTTATTATTTGGAGAAATACAAAGTCGCGCCCAAGACGATTCCAAAACATTTGCATTGGTTCAAATATGAAGCTTATTTTACTTGGCTTTCGGGTTTTTGTTTGTTGTTTGTGGTGTATTATTTTAATGCTTCCGCTTTCTTAATAGACAAAAACGTAATGGACATTTCTGCGACACAAGGGATCTTAACCGGTATCGGGTCGTTCGTTGTCGGATGGATTATTTATGACCAAATGTGTAAATCCGGTTTAATCAAAAATCAATTCTGGTTTTCGATTATTGGTTTTATTCTTCTGATTGCGTTTGCTTGGTTTTATTGTCAAGTGTTTAGTGCGAGAGCGGCGTATATTCATTTCGGAGCAATGATTGGCAGTTTGATGGTCGCCAATGTGTTTTTTGTGATTATTCCGGGACAAAAGGAAATGGTGCGTTGTGCCAAATTGGGCATTCCATTAGATCCGAGTTTGGGTAAAAAAGCCTTAGCGCGATCCTTGCACAATAACTATTTTACATTGCCGGTGTTGTTTGTCATGGTCAGCAATCACTTTCCATCGACTTTCGGGTATGAATATCCGTGGGTAGTTTTGGCGATTATTTCGCTCGGTGCAGCAGGCGTCAAGCACTATTTGAATTTAAAAGAAAAGAAAGAACTCAATGTTTGGATTTTGCCGGTTTCGGTGGTGATACTTTTAGCGGCTTGTTTTATTACGGCGCCCAGTACGAATCCAACCGAATGTAAAACACAAGTCAGCATCACAGAAGTGCAAACCATTATTGAGAAGCGTTGCGTGCAATGTCATTCTTCGGCACCGACTGATGATACGTATAAAGTCGCGCCGAATGGTGTAAAATATGATACGCCGGAAGACATTGTAAAGAAAAAAGAGTTAATTATGCAAAGGGTTATATTGACCAAAACAATGCCGCAGAATAATAAAACCAACATGACCGAAGAGGAACGCAATATTATTCGTTGTTGGATCGAACAAGGAGCGAGCCTTAAATAAATTGAGCTTATGACATTAGCAACTTTTAATACTTTAGATAAAGAAACTGCAAAGCAATATTTATTTGCTTGTTGTGGTTCCGATAAATGGGCGTCCGCCATGATGTCGCATTTTCCGTTTGCTTCCGAAAAACAATTGGTAGATTTGTCGGCTTCCATTTGGTACGATGACTGTGGTGAAACCGATTGGAGAGAATCCTTCACACACCATCCGAAAATTGGTGATGTCAAAAGTTTGACCGAAAAATTTGCCGGCAAAGAACAAGCCGGAGTTGCCGTGGCGAAGCAAGAAACGATTCAAAATTTGGCGAAAGCCAACACGGATTATGAAGCCAAAAATGGTTTTATTTTCATCGTTTGTGCCACCGGAAAATCCGCCGATGAAATGCTGCAACTGCTGTTGGATAGATTAAAAAATACACCCGAAGAAGAATTGCACATTGCGATGGGCGAACAACAAAAAATTTCCATCATTCGGTTCAAAAAATTACTGACCGATGGCGATTTTAGTTTTCTGAAAGTAAGCCAAATCACGACACACGTTTTAGACACCGCTGTTGGTTTACCCGGAAAAAACATTTCTATTCGTTTACAAGCTAAAAGAAACAATGTTTGGCAAACCATTGCGCAAGGAATCACCAATGCCGACGGCAGAATTCCCGATTTATTACCACAAGAAAAAAACCTAAAACCAGATACTTACAAAATGGTTTTCGACACCGGAAGCTATTATGCCACCCAAAACCTAAAAACGTTTTATCCCGAAGTGGAAATCCTTTTCAATACTTTTGATGAAACGCATTATCATGTTCCGTTGTTAGTCAATCCTTTTGGATATAGCACTTACCGCGGTAGCTAAAACTCATAATTCATAACTCATAACTCATAACTCAAATGACAATTCCTTCCCATAAAAAAGAACAATTGTTCCAAAATTTATCTCAGGCGAACAATACTTTTAACGAAATATATCCCGGAGACCGAAGCGACCGGCAACCGGTTCATACTTTATACGGAGGAGCGAATCTTTTCAAATCTGATGCGCCAATTGCCTTAGGACATCGAGCTTTGGAAATTTTAGAAACCTATGCGCCAAATCATGAAGTGTTCGGAAAAGCTTTTGGCTTAACCGGCGGCAATGATTTTAATAAACGCATTTATGATAAGGTCGTGGCCAAATTAAAATCGGAAGCTATAGAAGATTTTCGCATCGATTTTGAAGATGGTTACGGCAATCGCAGCAATGAAGAAGAAGATGCAACGGCTGTAACCGCAGCAAAAGAAGTCGCTAAAGGTATGGCAGACAAAACCCTTTCACCATTCATCGGAATCCGAATCAAACCGTTTACAGAGGAAATGAAAGAACGTGGTTTGAGAACCTTAGATATTTTTGTTTCTACTTTAGTAAAGGAAACCAACGGCAAATTACCGGAGAATTTTGTGGTCATGTTACCCAAAGTCACCATACCGGAACAACCCGAAACTTTGGCCAATTTCTTTACGATTTTAGAAGAAGAATTAGGTTTAGCCAAAGGCATCCTGAAAATGGAAATGATGGTTGAAACCACACAAGCTATCATGGATATTAACGGTACTAATCCATTATACAGATTCATCAAAGCGGCTCAAGGTCGTTGTGTTGCAATGCATTTTGGAACTTATGATTATACCGCAAGTTGTAGTATCACAGCGAAATACCAAGAAATGGATCATCCCGTTTGTGACTTTGCACACCATATGACCAAAGTAGCTTTAGCACATACCGGAATCTGGTTAAGCGACGGCGCAACGAACACGATGCCCATCGGTCCGCACCGTGGCGATTTGACTGCCGAACAGGAAGAAGAAAACCGTCAAGTCGTTCACCGAGCTTGGAAAAAAGGATATGACCACATTCGTCACTCGTTATGGAACGGCTATTATCAAGGTTGGGATTTAAATCCGGCGCAGTTTCCTATGCGTTATGCGGCTGTTTATGCTTTCTTTTTAGAAAGTTATGACGATGCCGTCGACCGCTTGAAAACTTTTGTAGATAAAGCAGCACGTGCCACTCTAATCGGAGACGTATTTGACGATGCGGCAACTGGTCAAGGTTTATTGAATTATTTCCTCAGAGCCTTAAATAGTGGCGCCATAACGGAAGAAGAAGTTTTAGTAACCGGCTTGACAATAGAAGAAATTCGCGGTCGTTCTTTTAAGAAGATTTTAGAGAACCGAGCTAAAAAGTAGCTTTCTACACCGGATCGGATTTAAAATCCGGTCCGGTTTATCAGTGCTTCAAATTAGAACACCACTTTCCTAAGTTAAAATTGCACAATCCTTGTCGAGAATCGTACAATCCTTATCAAGAATCGTACAA